>CAYTNZ010000041.1:0-7429 GCA_964439285.1 uncultured Clostridia bacterium
TCGTCAGGCTCTACAATTTGTTCGATTACGTTAATTGTATAAGTATCGCTGTTTGCCGTGTTGTTTTCGCTGTCGGTTGCAATAAATACAATCGAATACTCACCTTCGGTTTCGGGAATAAATTTGCTGTTTTCTACCTTTATATCTTTTTCGCCGAGTTTTACGATTATAGTAACGTCTGCACTTTCACCCAAAGCGTTTACCGCCGTAACGTTTGGTAATACTATTTCGGTGTTTACAAAAGCGGTTAAAGGTATTTCGCCGTTTACTGACAAAATCGGCGCAACGCTTTCTACTTTTAAATTAAAAGTTTTGCTTTTAGCATTTCCCGATTCGTCCGTCGCGGTATAAATTACAGAATACGTACCTACTTTTTTTGTTACAAATTTGTTTTCATCAACAATTACGTTATCGCCGTTTGAATCTAATACCGAAATCGAAATTACTACGTTTTCGCTATAATTATCGGTTGCGCTTGCTTTCGGCAATATAACAGTACTACCGAACGAAGTTTTTTCGGGAACGTCTACGTAAAGTTCGGGCGCGGTTGTATCCGCTACCTTTATAGTAAATTGCTTATCCGCACCGTTTCCGCTACTGTCTACGGCATAATATTTAACTTTGTACTCACCTATCTTTTCTGCCGTAAACACGTGTTTTTCAACGGATATACTTTCGCCGTTTAACGTAACCGTAAGTTCGAATTTTACATTTTCATCCGCATCCGTAACTTCACACCACGGTAACGTTACGTTTGTTTTTACTTCTGCACTTTCGGGAACGTTCTTAACGGATAACGTAGGTGCTATTGTATCTTTTACTTCTACTTTAAATGTTTCGGATATATACTCGTTTTCCCATACGTCTGTAGCAACGTAATAAAACTCGCAACTGCCTAACGCTTTAAAAGTTTTGTTTAACGCAACGAGCGCGTCGGGCATTTCGGAATATTCGGCTTCATCGGGGAATTTTACGTACATTTTTATTGTTTCTACTTTTACCGCTTTTAAATTAGCCGTAGCATTTACGGCGGGAATAGTAAACTCTACTTTAAGTTCCGCGGTTTTTAATGCGGTAGACGAAAATTCGATATTCGCTCCGCTCGGTTTTATTACGTTTAGCGTAAGCGTTTCGCTTGCGGTATTTCCCGCACTGTCCGTTGCACTAAAAACTATATTATACGTGCCGATTTTGTCGGGTGTAAATTTATTATCCGTTACGGTAACTTTATCTCCGTTCGTATCCGTTACATTAACGTTAACAATAACCTTTTCATCCACGTTGTCGGTTGCAATTACTTGCGGCAAAATTACTTCTTCGAGCGCTTCGCTCTCGCTTTTAAACTCGCCTATCGTAAGCGTAGGCGCGATTTCGTCTTTTTCTTCGGTGTCTTCTACTCCCGTATCGGTTACGCCTTTACTTTTTACTCCGTTTATTTTAAACCCTATTAAGCCCATATTATAAACGCCGTAATACGATTTTTCGTTTGCGGAAATATATGTTTTTAAATTTGAAATTTCGCTTGCGTTCGTTACGGTATAAGTTTTTGTAATTTCTTCCGTACCGTTTTCTTCAAGCGTTTGACTTATACTTATATAATTTGCGTTTTCTACGGTCGAAATTTCAAAATTAAAAGGTTTATCCGGTTTTATCGCTATATCATCGCCCGATTCAGAAGTTATATACGAAAAACCCCACTTTTCGCCGTTTTTTACGTTAAAACCCATTTCTACGTGCAAAACTTTATTTTTTGATTGCGTTTTTACGCCAAGCATTATAATTAATCCCGTTTGAGTAGGCGTACCGCCTAACGTTGTTGGCATTTCGGTATATGCCGCCTCTGTTTTACAAGGCGTAAATGCCATAAGTATCTCTCGAACTGTTACGTCTTCCGCTTGCGTAAATCCGCCGAATTCGAAAATTATTTTTTCGGGGTTTAACGCGGTTTTTAATACCGCGCCTTTTACTACTTCTATCCCGCTTTCGTTTTCGATTATTGCGCCTTCTTTATATTCCCAACCGGAATCGCCTGTCGTCGCCAACGCATAATTTACAACACCGTTTAACGTAAAGCAGCATATAATTACTACTACTGCAAGCCACGTCTTAAAGCTCTTTTTCATTATTTTTCCCCTACGTATATATTGCTTTGCTTGCCTTTCGTCATAACAACTCTCGGCAAACAAAATCTCTTTTATAATTGCATTATATCATATAGTTTTTTTATTTGTCAATATTCTACACAAAAATCATCTTGAAAATATTAGAAGCGATATCTTATTTATTCCTCGCGGGATATTTTTAACTCGTTTGCTTATACTGTAAAAAGAGAAATATTATGCAAAAATTAACCGCTAACGTTCATAAAAACGTAAACGCCGTTAAAAACGTTTTAACGGCTGAAGATATACTCGTTTTTAAATTTAAAACCGCAGACGAAGCGAAATGCGCGATAATATACACAGACGGACTTTGCGATAAAGATTTGTTAGGCGAACAGGTAATAGGTCCGCTTTCGCAAGAAAAGCGCGGCAACAACGTTTACGAAATAACTCAAAAACTTTTTACGCCCGAAATTAAAACCGAAAACAACGTTCAAACGATAATCGACGAAATTTTGTCGGGCAATCCCGTCCTTTTTGTAGACGGGTTCGACGTTGCCGTAATTATAGGACTAAGGAAAGCGCCTATGCGTTCCGTTTCTGAACCGCCCACGTCCATCGCGATAAAAGGTCCGCGCGAAGGATTTATCGAAGATTTAAAAACCAATACGGCGCTTATAAGAAAAAGATTAAAAACCAAAGCATTGCAATTCGAAACGTTTACGATAGGAAAAAGTTCGAAAACCGCCGTAACAGTAGCATATTTAAAAAACATCGCAGACGAAAAGGTAAAAAATGAAATTATCGAACGACTTAAAATGGTAGAAATAGACGGCGTGCCCGATTCGGCTTATATAGCAAAATTTTTATCGAAAAAGCCCTACTCGCTTTTTAAACAAGCAGGAACGACGGAAAAACCCGATATTTTAGCGGCAAAATTACTCGAAGGCAGAATAGGAATTTTTGTAGACGGTTCGCCAATCGCTCTAACGCTACCCTATATTTTAGTAGAAGATTTTCAAAGCGTACAAGACTATTTGATAACGCCTTATCGCGCGACTATAAACAGAATTTTAAGAATAGTGTCGCTTATTATAGCACTGTTATTACCCGCATATTACGTTGCGGCGCAACTTTTTAAACTGCAACTTTTGCCTTTCGATTTACTTATGACGATATCGGGAAACGCGAGAGATTTGCCTTTATCGCCAAGTCTGGAACTGTTTTTTCTAATGCTTATTTTAGAAATTTTAATAGAAGCGAGCGTACGTATGCCCAAATACGTAGGACTTGCGCTTTCGGTCGTGGGCGCGCTCGTTTTGGGCGAAACCGCGGTTAAGGCGGGAATAGTTTCGTCATCGGCGATAATAATAGTTGCTTTGTCGGGAATAGCGTCGTACACTCTGCCCGATATGGCGAGCAGCCTTTCCGTTTTAAAATTCGCATACCTTATAGTTGCGGGAAGCATAGGAACTTACGGCATAGTTTTGTTTACGGGGTTGTTGCTTTTATATTTATGCACGTCCGATAGTTACGGAGCGCCGCTGCTTGCGCCCTTTTCGCCGCTTATTTCAAGAGATTTACGCGACAGTATAGTAAAGGCGGATATTTACAATTTAAAACTAAGGCCCGAATTTTTAAAAAGTAAAAACAAAACGAGATTAAAGATAAACAAAAAAGCGAATACTCAAACGGGAGCACAAAAAAATGGACAAAATTAAAGTACGACAAATTTGTTTTATATTAGCGTGTATGTTGCCGCTTACAAAAACCATAATTTACCCTACGGTGCTCGTTTACGGCGTAGGACACGACCTTTTATGGAGCGCGCTTATAAATCTCATAGCCGAAGGGTTGATTATTTTTTCTATAATGAAATTATCTGAAAAAACCGATAAAACGCTTTTCGAACTTATCGAAAATACTTTCGGAAATATAGCCGCGCGCGTATTATACGCGATTTTCGCGATTTTCTTTTTGGCGATAGCGATACTTCCCGTTATGGAACAAAAATCGTTCGTAGTAAACGTATTTTACGAAAATATTCCGTCTTTCATATCGTTTGCGCCGTTTTTCGCATTAAGCGTTTTTGCATCGGTTAAAGGGATTAAAAGCATAGGCAGAATGGCAGACGTTTTAATGCCCGTATTCGTAATTTCGTTTACGGCGCTTATTCTGTTTGCGCTACCCGAAGCAGAATTTAAAGAACTGCTGCCCGTACTTTCGGCAACGCCTGCTAAAAAATTATTTTATACGTCGTACTCGTCTATGAGTTGGTTTGCCGATTGCGTTTTTTTGCTCTTTTTTATGGGGCATTTTAAATACGAGAAAAACGCCACGCTGAAAGTTATGCTGTCATATAGCGTCGGCGCGGCGTTAACGCTTTTATTTCTCGCCGTGTTTTACTCGATTTTCGGAAGTATTGCCCTTAGGCAACAATATACTCTCGCGCAAATTTCAAAATACACTACTTTCGGCTCGTCGCTCGGCAGAGTAGACTTTATTTTTATATACGCGCTGACTTTAATTTTAGCATTTTACCTGACTATACCGCTCGTTTTATGCACGCATTGTATAAAAAAAACGTTTAATTGCAAACCTATTTTATCCGCGCTCGCGGCAAATTCAGTGCTTTTTTTATTCGTGTTTTTATTTACCGGTTCGTTCGGGTCGCTGCAAACGTTTATGACGAGAAAAGCAGGACTTTTCTTTATTTTATTTTGTTACGCGTTACCGCTTGCCGCGTGGTTTTTAAAAAGAGAAAAACGCACCGAAAATATTAAGGAGAAAAAACGATGAACAGATTTTGGACAAGAGTTTTTATTATAGCGGCTTGCGCTCTTACCCTTTTGTTTTTTTGCAACGATTTCGGAATAATAGACATTAAAAAAACGGCTATCGTGGTGGCAATCGGAATAGACAAATCGCAAACGAACGAAAAAACGTACGACGTTACCGCACAAATCGCAGTACCCGTTTCGTCGGGCTCGGCAGGCGCGGACGCGGCGTGCCAAATAACCGTAAAAAACGCCGCAACCATAGGAGAGGCGATTGCCGAAATAAATTCGCAAACGGGTTGGTTTCCTACGCTGGTTTACTGCAATCTCGTGCTTTTAGGCGAAGACGTTACAAAACGAAACGTTTTCGACGCCTTGGATTACTTTTTGCGAAATAATTTCGTGCCCGACACCGCGCTCGTTGCCGTAGTTAAAGAAAGATGCGAAAAAATTTTGTCGAGCAAATCGCCTATAAACGATATGTCGTCTACCGCGATAACAAAAACTTTGTCGAGCGAGGCGCAAAAATCGGGAATGGTTATGGTTAATAATTTACGAGATTTTTCAAAAGGTTATTACTCGTTTGCGTCTTCCGCAATGTTGCCGTTTATAGAAATTAAAACCGCGAGCGAAGAACAATCGAATACGAACGATAACGACACGTCGCAACAAAGTTTTAACAAAACGCATTTTGTCGTTCGTTGTAAACAACTACTCGGCAGCAACGAAATAACCGATAACGTTCCTAAAACAAAAAATATACAAGACGCAACCGATTACAACGCTTCAAACGAAAAAATTATATACTCGTTTCCGTTTGCTCACGGCGTTTTCAATCCGCTTTTAAAACTTTCGCGAATGAAGTTTAAGCAATGGAATTATTTTCCCGTACCGTTGCCACTTTCGTCGAATAAAAGCGAAAACGACAAAGCAGATATTTTTAACGCGTCGAAAACCGCGCTTTTTAAAAACGGAGTTATGGTAGGCGTGCTCGACGAAGAAGAAACTCTTGCTGTAAATATAGCGACGGCAAAAACCGAACTTGCAAAAATCAGCGTTGAAATGCAAGAAAACGAAAATAAATGCACTTACGTTTTGCAAGTAAAAACCAAAAAACAGAGCCGAAACCTTAAAAACGTAAAAGACGACGCAATACTTGCCGTAAAAATAGAATGTTCGTCTGAAATTGTAGACGCGAGCAACGCAGCCACGATAGAACAGATAACTCGAACTCAAATAGTACCTTTTCGAATTTTGCGTGCAGCGGAAAAATATCTCGAAAACAAATTGAATTCCGTATTCGAAAAATCGAAAATAACAGGTTGCGACGTTTTCGAAGTAAAACAATCGCTGTATCGTTATAATTACAAACGTTACGAAAAATTAAAAGATAGTATTTTACAAATCGTTAAGCCCGAATATAAAATAAAATTTACAACTTTTAAGTAATTTTTTAAAAATTTATTAAACGCGTTATATAATAGTGTTTGTCTGCAACAAAAAAAGTTTAAAATTTTCAAAAAATTTTTTCAAAAACCCCTTGACAAATGAAAAATCTGTGGTATAATGTAAGTGTAGCAAGGGAAAAATACAAATCATTTCCCGATAGTACTAACTAAAAGAGGATACAAAGTTTAACGGCTCGTAGCGTTTATAAATGGGTTCGGCGCGCAAAACCGATTAATGAACGTAGCGGTAAAAATAAAGTTAAACGGCGTTAAGCGACCGAGATACTCCCGATTTTGTTTTTAAGGAGTCGAGGCGAAGTCCCTCTTGAAAAAAGGAGAAAACCTTTATGTTTAAATCCTGTTTTTTAAGAAAAATCCGCTAAGGAGGTAACGGACCAATGTACTATTTTAGCTCGGAGACTATAAAATAAGATATTCACCATACCCTTTTGGTAAGATGAACTGCAAAGCGTGCAGACTGATATCATCTGTTTAATTATATAAATAATATATGGATTAATATTTCTTTTGCCGTCTCTTAAAATTTAATATTATTATTTGTTTTGCGGTCGCAAGTTTTTACTTGCGACCGCTTTTTTGCATTAAAAAAAGAGCCCCGTTTTTTCAACGCACTGCCCTAAATATTTTTAAAGGGCATAGTGTTAAAAGCACGGGGCTCTTTTTTATTAATTTTACGATATAAAAGGCATAGACTTTACTCAATACGGCTTTCTCGGTGCGGTTCGCTCCTTAGAGATTACCCAAAACCGCGAAGATGGAAAATTCCATCCGCATTTTCATTGCATTTTTATAATGTGTAAGGGACTTAATTTCAAAAAACGTCATCTTAACAAGTACAGTTATAACAACGACGGAACTATAACGTACTTTTCAGACTTCGAGATATTTCTTCAAAAGATTTGGTACTTAGTTTTTAGCGGCATAAAAGTAACGAAAAAAGAGATAGACGAGTTAACACTCGGGTTCGACGTTAAAGCCGACGAATTAGAAGACGGCAACTACAAAGAAATATTTAAATACGCCGTGAAAGGCTGTTTCCACGGCGACGAAATTTTTACATACGAAAGTTTTAAAGCATTAT
>CAYTNZ010000042.1:0-7282 GCA_964439285.1 uncultured Clostridia bacterium
TTTTCTTCGGTATTTTCTTCTTTGACTTTTTTATTACGCATATTATTTCCTTTAATAAATATAATATCGAAAGTTTTATCAAAATGTGCGGTCAGAGAAAAACTCCGTTTGCCGAGCCGAATTTTCGGCGAACAAATGGGGTCTTCTAAAACTCACGGCAAGAATTTTCGTCAGCACGAAAAAACTTGCGTGAACTCATTTTTATAATTACTCGCGCAAGCAAAACCACGCTTTTGCGCAGCGCGCCCTTGTTTGCCCGTAAGGCGCTTAGGCAGGAAATGTGAATGACCGCATTCAGATAATAAGTGAGCCCTTGATTTATGCGGTCAGAGAAAAACTCCGTTTGCCGAGCCGACTTTTTCGGCGAACAAAGGGTTTTTTCTAAAACTCACGAAAAATTCTTTATCTCTTTTAAAGAATTTTCGTGAACACTTTTACACTATATATTCATACATATAAAAATCCGCCCAGCCTATATCGTCGTAATATAGTTTTACTTTATCCGCGCGGCAAAAACCGCAACTTTCATACATATGCACGGCAGGAAGATTGTTTGACAATACGTCGAGCCGAACGGTTTTGCAAAACTTTTCTTTTGCGATTTCAACAGCTTTTTGTATAAGAGTTTTGCCGAAACCTTTACCTTTATAATCGGAACGAACGCCTAAAATATGTATTATTAAAATCTCGCCATCTTTCGCTTCGATACTCCATTTTGCGCTATCGTAACCTTTACAGCCTTCGTTGTTTAAAACCATGGCGCACACTATTTTTTCGTCGATTTCTCCGACGTACATTTGATTGTTTTGTACAGCCGACAGCAAATAGTCGTCAGTAGGATACAAATTCTTTTTCCATTTAGGCAAATTGTTTTCACCTAACGAATGGATAACGCTATAATAAAAATCGAGTACTTTTTTAAATTCGTTTTTTTCGGCAATACGTATGTCAATCATTTTTTACCTTGCAAGCGTTTATTTAATTACACAAGCCCTTTTATAGCCTCGGCGACAGGCTCGTAACGCTCTGAATTTATTTGTTCCATAACACATTTAAACGGGTCTAACTCACCACCAAGCACCATTTTTGCGATAGTAGGACTAAAACCGCTTACGAGCGCAACTCCTAATTTATTTTCTTTTACAGGAATAGTTTCCGTTCTTCCGCATATGTTCCAAAACACAAGTTTAGGAAGAAGATAGCCGTGTTCTTCGTATCTTTCGGCAAACACTTCGAATAGTCTTTTAAAACCGCCTTGCGTTCTACCGTAATTGCTCGAATCGGCGCAAGTGTCGAATTCCATATCCGATAAAATCAACACCGTTTTAGGCAATTCGTTCTGCGACATATTAGACTTTATCGCGGTTTTTAAAATTAAATCGAAAACGGCTTCGATATTCGTATTGGCAACTTCGTTATTGGTAAACGCAAGTGCTATTTTGTCGTGCAACGAAGAGCAACGCGAAAAATCGACAAACTGAGGATGTTCGCTAAAAGTAATAAATTTATCTTTAAACTGTCCCGAACAACGTTCCGCAAAATAAATCCCGAGAGCGTTTGCGACTTCTAAACAAGTTACTTTTGTTCTACCGACGTAGCTACACATACTCCCCGAACCGTCTACGACGCACAAAGTTTTATCGTCGCCTTGTACGAAATCGGGTAAACTCTCCCACATTTTTTCAAGCGCGACGTCTTTCTTTTTAACGTGCCTTTCGTATAACCTGTCGTGCGATACGTAAGAATGTACTATATCGTGCGGAAAAAGCACAGAAGAATTGATTTTAACCTCGCCTTTTTCGAGATTTGCAAGATATTCTCTGCGTCTTTCTTCGTCGTTTTTTAAAAAAGCGGTGTTATACACGAGATTCGCTCTCGACGGAACGTGCTCGTAATTTATATCGGTCCACTCTTTTTTGCTCATTTTTACTTCTACAACATTAAGATATGCACGTAGCGCAGAAAGAGTTTTTCTGTATTCGCGTTCGGTTATGCCGAAAGCCTTTATAATCGTTTTTGCATATTCTTTGGTTTTTGCCGAAGAAACGCTCGGCGACGGCATCCATTTAGCGCAAAGACTTACCTGTTCGCCGTTTTGCATATTTTTAACGTCGGCATTAAGTCGATCCTTCAACAGTGTGCATACGTCGTCTTTTAAAGACGTATCGAGAAGCGGCAACAAATTATCCCAACGTGTATATTCGGCAACGAGCGGTAAAAGTTTTTTAGTAATTTCCGGTTCGGAAAGAGCCAAAAACTTAAAGCATATTCTAAAAAATCTGCGTTCGCCCAATCCGCCGCGCGCATCCGCCGTGAAAAACAACCACTTTATCGCAAGATACTTATTTTCGTAAAACGCTTTGGCGTATTTTTGTGCTACAACGTTTTCTGCTTCGTTTCTCGTTGACGAAAGCGAAAAAGTTAAATCGAGCAGTGTATTACCCGAAGTACGATAACCCACCGCACCGTTTTCGGTAACGGAAACGTTAAAATCTTCGTTTAAAACAACTTTTAATTTTTCGATAAAATCCATAATAATTCCCCTTTAACGCTTGGTTTTTAAGCCTTTAACAAAACGATATATAACCGTATAAAAAAAGTGATGAGAGTGGCAGGATTCGAACCTGCGACCTCGGGCTTACCAAGCATTGAAAATTGCAGTTTAAGACTTTGTCAAGTCTCGATTAAAACCGCGCTCTAACCACCTGAGCTACACTCTCATCTTTAAAATTATAGCACATAATTTTATTTATGTCTACATTTATTTAAATTAATTTTCTAAAAAAATAATTTTTATTTATTATCTTAACTTAAATAGGCTATTTTCGCCCGTAAAACGCTCGAATTTTAACGAATAAGCGTTTCGAATTTGTTGCTGAATAAAAAACAATACGAAAAACTTTTAATATATATCTCTTTTATAACACGGTTTGCGATTTTCGAAAATTTTTCGTAAAAAATTTAGTGTCTTTTCCGTTTTGTTTATGATATAATACAATAAATTATAACTTTTTTTGCAATTAGCGATAACAAAGTTTGAACATAATAATATTCATCATAAAAAATAAGGCTGGAAAACGATATGACGTACCGAAAAATCGCGCAAAAAGCAAACGTATCGCTCTCGACCGTATCGAAAGCGTTGTCGGGCAGCAAAGAAGTAAGCGAAGAATTACGCGAAAAAATCATTCGCATCGCCGTAGACGAAGGATATTTCGCAAAAAAGAACAGAAGAAAAATAGAATACGCCGACAACAGCGCGATTACGGTAGCAATCGTTTGCCCAGAAATCGTTAGCGTGATGTATGCCGAAGAAATTACCGCCGTAAAAGAAGAAATCGAAAAACGAGGCGCGGTCGCTTCTGTGTACGTGTACGATTTCGACTCTGAAAAATTGTCTAAAATTTTAAAAACGATTACGGTAGGAAACCGCGCAGACGGCATAATTTTATATCCGATTAACGACTTTTCGCTACCTACAAACTCATTGCCTACGGTCGGAATATCATCCCCTGCCGACTCTTTCGATACGGTAAATTGCGACGCGGACGAGTATTTTTTCGAAACAGTGCAATATTTACAAAATCTCGGTCATAAAAACATCGCTTTCGTAGGCGAAAAATACACAATGGGTAAATTAAACGCTTTTCGCCGTGCAATAAAACGAGCAAATATTTCGCTTAACGAAGAATACGTATATATAGAAAACGAACGTTTCGAAAAAATCGGATATGCCGCGGCAGAAAAAATGCTCGCACAAAAAATTTTGCCTACGGCGATAATTTGCGCATACGACGAGATTGCGCTTGCGCTCATTCACCGTTTATCCGAACACGGTATTCTCGTTCCCGACGACGTAAGCGTAACGGGAATTAACGACGTTCCTTCTGCCGCATACGCATCCGTTCCGTTAACGACGGTTCGCTTATATCAAAAAGAACAAGCGGAAATTGCCGTAAAAATGTTATACGATAAAATATTCGAAAAAAGCGAAGCGGTTAAACACGTCGTCGTACGCCACGAACTCGTAATAAGAAAATCAACCGCAATGCCGCGAAAAGACGATATTTTATAAATTTTTTCGTTAAACGCGAAAGGAATGCGATTAAATATGGAAAAAGATACTTATAAAACAAGCCGTTTTTTATATATTTTAGAAGCAGCGATAGAATATTTTATATCTTTGCTCGTTACCGGCGCATATTTGGCAAAACTTACCCAAGCAATAGGACTTTCAGATTCGTTAACGGGAATTTTAACTTCTTTTGTTTCTTTGGGGTGCGGTTTTCAAATGCTTGCGATTTTTTTAGTAAGAAAATCAAGAGTAAAGCCTATAGTAACAACGTTACATACATTAAATCAACTGTTTTTCGCACTCATTTATTTCGTTCCTTTTTTTAAAATGTCGAACAATGCGAAAATCGTTTTATTCGTCGCGTTTTTACTGCTCGGACATATTTTAAACAACGTTATCAACGCGCCTAAAATCAATTGGTTTATGTCGCTTGTAGACGATAACAAGCGCGGACAATTTACGGCAACCAAAGAAACCGTTTCGTTAATCGGCGGAATGCTTTTTTCTTTATGTATGGGAAAAATCGTAGACACGTTCGAAGCGAACGGAAATTTACACGGCGCGTTTATCGTCTGCGGTGTTTCGGTATTCGTTTTAATGCTGTTGCACGGTATGACCTTAATCTTTTCAAAAGAAAAGCCTAAAAAAGAAGATTACGTAACAAGCGAACGCAGCGTAAAAAATCAGTTTGTAAATTTATTCAAAGATAAAAATTTATTAAAAATAGTATTCGTTTCTGTGCTATGGAATATGGCGCATTACGCATCGACGCCTTTTTACGGCTCTTATCAAATTAAAGAATTGGGCTTTTCGATGACATTCGTGTCGGTGCTGTCTATCGCATATTCGCTCGTACGTTCTTTCGCTTCTAAATTTTTAGGAAAATATGCAGATAAGCGTTCGTTTTCGGCAATGCTGAACATCTGCTTTGCCGTTATGATTGTAGCGTTTAGCATAAATATATTCACAATCCCTAAAAACGGAAAAATTCTTTACGCTATATATTACGCATTGTATGCCATCGCTATGGGCGGAATTAATAGTGCGACGATTAATTTAATATACGATTACGTAGAAGAAAACAATCGGCTCGGCGCATTGGCACTTAATAACACGTTATCCGGATTTGCAGGATTTTTTACAACGCTTACGATGAGCGCGTTGGTTGCAAAAATACAAAAAAACGGCAACTCTCTTTTCGGACTGAATATTTACGCACAACAAGTCGCATCGGCAATTTCAGTCGTTTTAATTTTACTATTGTCCGTGTATATGCACACGGTCGTAAAAAACATTAAAAAACCGATAAAAAATGATAAAGGAGAATTAAAACAATGAACGTACTTTCTTTTGACGTTAACGAAAAACTTGGAAAATTCAAAATTTTAAACGCAACAAACGGCGGTCCGTGGCATCAACGCCATAAAACCGACCAATATAGAAGCAATTTTGCCGATTACAAAGCGGCAAGAATCCCCTACTCGCGCAACCACGATTCTAACTGTTGCGGACAAGTGTACGGCGGACCGTTCGTTCACGACGTAAGCGTAATTTTCCCTAATTTCGATGCCGACGAAAATAACCCCGAATCTTACGATTTTGCTTGCACCGACGAAGATATTTTAAGAACGCTTGACGCAGGAACGGAAACTTTTTTCCGTCTCGGACAAACCATCGAACATCAAATAAAAAAGCACGATACCCGTCCCCCTAAAGATTTTGCAAAATGGTCGAGAATTTGCGAACATATCATTCGCCACTACAACGAAGGTTGGGCAAACGGTTTTACCCTGAATATCAAATATTGGGAAATTTGGAACGAAGCAGACATGATGCCCGACGAAGTAGAAGATAAATATAAACTTACTTGGGGCGGCACTAAAGCGCAATTTTTCGATTTTTTCGCAACGGCGGCAAAACATTTAAAAACGTGCTTTCCTAACTTAAAAATAGGCGGACCTGCCCTTTGCGGAAACGAATGCTGGGCAAACGATTTTTTAATTTATATGAAAGAGCGAGATATTTCTCTCGATTTCTTTTCTTGGCATATCTATTGCGTAGAACCGAAACAGGTAATAGAAAAAGCCGAACGCATTAGAACATTGCTCGACAAACACGGCTATACGAATACTGAAAGCATTTTAAACGAATGGAATTACATCATAGACTGGGAAGCAAACTACGTTAACTCTTTAAAAGCCATTCACGGAGTGAAAGGCGCAACGTTTGCGGCGGCAGTAATGTGCGAAGCGCAAAAATCGTCAATCGATATGCTTATGTACTACGATACCCGCGCGTCTATAATTTGCGGAGCGTTCGATTTTTATACCTGCGAAAAACTGAAAGGCTATTACGCTTTTTATTGGTACGGTATGTTTTACGATATGGTTGCAGAAATTCGTCCCCAAAAAACCATTGACGATATTTACACTATTTGCGGCATAACAAAAGACGAAAAAACGCTCACGCTCATCGATTATTACACAGATAAAAAAGATGAAAAAGCAAAGGAAATCAGTATCGATTTTGCTCGTAAAGGAAAGTACAAAGTGTATCTCGTCGACGAAACGCGCAACGGTGAATTAATCACAACAACCGATACGTTGACATTTACGCTCGTGCCTAATTCGATGTTGCTAATTAAAGAAATTTAACAAAATTATAAGTTAACTAAAAAACGCTTTCGCACTGGTTAGTGCGAAAGCGTTTTTTACATAAATTTTTAATACTTTATAATTTTACGTAAACACTGCCATTAAAATCGTTCCCGTCGTCAATAAAAACAAGCCGAGCCACGATTTTTTCGATAATTTTTCTTTAAATACAATAAGCGAAAAAACGACGGTTATCAAAATACTAAGTTTATCGATAGGAACGACTATGCTGACCTGTCCGTTTTTTATGGCATAATAATAAAACAGCCAACTTGCACCCGTCGCAATTCCCGAAAGTATAAGAAATAATAAATCGTTTTTGGTGATTTCTTTAACGAATTTTACTTCTTTTTTCGCAAAAACTATAAGCCACGCAAAAACGAAAACGACAAAAGTACGAATTGCCGTTGCCAAATTCGAATCGACGTTTTCGATTCCCGTTTTAGCCAAAATCGACGTTGCCGCGGCGAAAACGGCAGAAAAAACAGCGAAAACAAGACACGAAAGTCCTTGTTTATTTTCGTCTTTTTTAATATCTGTCATAAAAAACGTG
>CAYTNZ010000043.1:0-7263 GCA_964439285.1 uncultured Clostridia bacterium
TGGAAACGGGTGGGGTTGGTAGAGTTACCCGTAATCGAAACGCCTACGTCTTCTAAACGCATAATCGCAACGCCTTCGTTAACGTCGTCTGCGCCGTAGCAACGAACTTTTGCTCTTTCGCCGTCGGAATACGCGGTTTCGTTTACAACGGTTACTTTGCCTGTGTAATAATCGTATTTCGTTTGAACGTAGGTAAAACCGTTAATTCTCGAAATGATGAAAGCGGCGTCTTTACCTAAACCGTTAAGAATAACTTTAAGGGGTTCTTTACGAACTTTATTAGCGTTTTTAGCGATACCGATAGCGCCTTCTGCCGCTGCGAAAGATTCGTGCCCTGCAAGGAAGCAGAAACATTTGGTTTCTTCTCTTAAAAGCATAGCCGCAAGGTTTCCGTGTCCGATACCTACTTGTCTTTGGTCGGCAACCGAGCCGGGAATACAAAAAGCCTGCAAGCCTTCGCCTATTGCTTCGGCTGCGTCGGCGGCTTTTGTGCAACCTTTTTTAATAGCGATAGCCGCGCCGAGCGTGTAAGCCCAACCTGCGTTTTCGAACGCGATGGGTTGAATGCTCTTTACTATATCGTAAGCGTCGAAACCTTTGTCGTTACAAATTTTCTTCGCGTCTTCGAAATCTTTAATGCCGTATTTATCCATTACGGGTTGAATCTGTTTGATTCTTCTCTCGTATCCTTCAAAAGTAATACTCATAGTTTGCGTACCTCCTTACTGTTTGCGGGGGTCGATATAGGTGACCGCGCCGTCCGCCTTTTCAAATCTGCCGTAATGACCTTGCGCCTTTTTAAACGCTTCGTCTGCGGACATACCTGCTTTGATGAAGTCCATCATCTTGCCGAAGTTTACAAACTCGTAGCCGATAACCTGATTGTCTTTATCGAGCGCCATTCTCGTTACGTAGCCGTCGGTCATTTCAAGGTATCTAACGCCTTTTTTAGCGGTAGAGTACATTGTGCCTACCTGCGAACGATTGCCTTTACCTAAATCTTCAAGACCTGCGCCTATAACCAAACCGTCGTCAGAGAAAGCGGATTGGCTTCTTCCGTAAACGATTTGCAAGAATAATTCTCTCATCGCGGTGTTGATTGCGTCGCAAACCAAGTCGGTGTTCAATGCTTCTAAAATGGTTTTATTGGGGAGAATTTCCGCCGCCATTGCAGCCGAGTGGGTCATACCCGAGCAACCTATCGTTTCAACGAGTGCTTCTTGAATTATGCCCTGTTTAATGTTGAGTGTGAGTTTACAAGTGCCTTGTTGGGGTGCGCACCAGCCTATGCCGTGGGTAAGCCCCGAAATGTCTTTGATTTCCTTTGCCTGAATCCATTTACCTTCTTCGGGAATAGGAGCAGGACCGTGGTTAGGACCTTTGGCAACGCAAATCATCTCTTCAACTTCGTGTGAGTATTGCATTATGATTCCTCCGAAATATTTTATTTACATAATTAAAAAATATCGCAAAAAGTTGCGCTACATTTCGATTATACCATAATGCGAAAAATTTTTCAATGTTTTGCAAGGCGATTTTTGTTTTTTTGCGACGAAAGATTTGTTTATTTCAGTCGTATTATGTTTACAAAAAATTTTTAATGTGCTAAAATTAAAGGGTATTATATAAAATTTAAATTTTTACGGAGCTTATTTATGAAAAAGAACGTAATGGACACGCTTAGAGAACGCGGATTTATAAAACAAACCGTTTTTGAGGAGGATTTATATAAATCGCTCGGCAGCGAAAGCGTGCCTTTCTATATAGGATTCGACCCCACGGCTGACAGTTTGCACGTAGGGCATTTTATGCAACTTATAGCGATGAAGCATATGCAAGAGGCGGGGCATAAACCCATAGTGCTTATAGGCGGCGGCACGGGAATGATAGGCGACCCTTCGGGACGTACCGATATGCGCTCGATGATGACGAGAGAAACGGTCGAATATCATTGCGAATGTTTTAAAAAGCAAATGTCTAAATTTATAACCTTCGACGGCGAAAACGGCGCTATTATGGTGAATAACGCCGATTGGCTTATGAATTTAAATTATATCGACTTTTTGCGCGATATAGGCGTTTATTTTTCGGTCAATAAAATGCTTACCGCAGAGTGTTATAAATCGCGTTTGGAAAAAGGACTTTCTTTCCTTGAATTCAACTATATGTTGATGCAGGCTTACGACTTTTTGGTTTTGCATCAAAAGTACAACTGTTCGTTAGAACTCGGCGGCGACGACCAGTGGAATAATATTTTGGCAGGTGCCGATTTAATTCGAAGAAAAGAACAAAAACCCGCATACGCTATGACTTTTACCCTTTTAACTACTTCTGACGGACGTAAAATGGGAAAAACGGCTAAAGGCGCGGTTTGGCTTGACGAAAACAAAACGTCGCCTTACGAGTTTTATCAGTATTGGCGAAACATCGACGATGCCGACGTCGAAAAGTGCTTAAAGTTGCTTACTTTCCTTCCTTTAGAAGAAATTGCAGAACTTTGCGCACACAAAGACGAACGCATAAATTTTGCGAAAGAACGTCTTGCTATGGAACTTACTAAAATGGTTCACGGCGAAGAAAAAGCCGAAGACGCGGCTAAAAAAGTTAAAGCGGCTTTCGGCGGCGATACCGAAAATATGCCGTCGGTCGAAATTTCGGCGGATACCGAAAGCGTTGCAGACGTAATGGTGCTTGCAAATACCGCAAAATCTAAAAGCGAAGCAAGACGCCTTATCGAAGGCGGCGGCGTTAAAATAGACGACGACAAAATAACCGACGTAAACGCAACTTTGTCTGACGAAATAAAAGCAAAGGGCGAGTTTATACTTCATAAAGGTAAAAAAGTTCATATCCGCGTTATATTAAAATGAGCGGAATATTGAGCGTTTACGAGCGGAATAGAAGCGAAAAAGTAATCGAAAAATCGAGATTTATAACTACGTGCGCGCACGTGGAAAGCGAAGAAGAAGCGCGAGCGTTCATAGCGGAAATTCGTTCCGAATTTTCTGACGCAACGCATAACTGCTTTGCATTCGTTGCCGACAAAACGGGAAACTTAATGCGTTTTTCGGACGACGGCGAACCGCAGGGAACGGCAGGCGTGCCTATTCTCGACGTTATTAAAACAAAAAAACTTTTTCAAACCGCGGTAGTCGTAACGCGCTATTTCGGCGGAATAAAACTCGGCGCGGGCGGACTCGTAAGGGCTTATTCGAGTTGTGCCGCAGAGTGTGTTGACGGCGCGCAAAAGCGTTCGTACGAATTATGCTCCGAATTTATAATTACCGTCGGTTACGAACTTGCCGATTTGATAAAAAAATTTATATCGACGAACGATTGTATGCTCGTAGATATCGAATATTTAGATAAAGTTAAATTTAAAATTGCCGTAAAAGCGAAAAACGGCGCAAAGTTTTTCGATAAACTCACCGATTTTTCGGCAGGACGCGCCGAGTTAAAAAAAACAAGCGAATATTACTTCCCCTTTAAAGAGGAGTAAAATTTTTATAAACCGAGAGGAAAAAATTATGAAATTCATTAAAGCGGATGCCTTAAAGGCTAAACCTTGCGACGAGAGCAAGTTGGGATTCGGTAAATATTTTACCGACTATATGTTTACGATGAAATATAAAGACGGTATCGGTTGGTACGACGCGCAAATCGAACCTAATCGTCCGCTCGAATTTAATCTTGCTACTACGGTTTTCCATTACGCGCAGGGCATATTCGAAGGTTTGAAAGCCTTTAAAAACGAAAAGGGCGAAATAAGAGTATTCCGTCCCGAAGAAAATTTTAAGAGAATGAATCGTTCGGCAGAGCGTATGTGTATACCTCAAATAGACGAAAAATTCGTTTTAGACGCGCTTTTCGAACTTTTAAAAATCGAAAAAGATTGGATTCCCACGTCGCCCGGCACGGCGCTTTATATCCGTCCTTCTATAGTTGCGACGAACGTTGCACTCGGCGTTCATGCGGGTACCGAATATATTTTCTTTATAATTTTATCGCCCGTAGGCAGTTATTATGCGCACGGTTTAGCACCTACGCGTTTGCTTGTCGAAGATTATTATACTCGCGCAACCGTCGGCGGAACGGGCGAAGCAAAATGTATCGCTAACTACGCGGTATCGTTAAGAGCGGGTGAAGAGGCTGCTAAAAAGGGCTTCGATCAAGTTTTGTGGCTTGACGCAAACGAGAAAAAGTACGTTGAAGAAGTAGGCTCTATGAATATGTTTTTCGTAATAGACGACGAAGTTATAACGCCTATGCTCACGGGTTCTATTTTGCCCGGCATTACGAGAAAAAGTTGCATAGAATTGTTAAAGGCTCACGGTTATAAGGTATCCGAGCGTAAAATTTCTATCGACGAAGTTATCGCGGCGCAGAAAAACGGCACTTTGAACGAAGCGTTCGGAACGGGTACGGCGGCGGTTATTTCGCCCGTAGGTATGATGGAATATAAAGGCGAAGATTACGTTGTTAACAATAACGAAATGGGCGAAATTACCAAATGGTTGTACGATACCATAACGGGTATTCAAACGGGTAAAACCGCCGATAAACATAACTGGGTGGTAAAACTTTGATTTTCGATAAACTGTTTAAAAAAAAGGTTAAAGACAAGCCCGTTATAAAGTTTTGGAAAGAGTTCGAAGAACGTAGCGAATTTTATTTTGACGTTATAGCGAACGATAACGAAGACGACGAAGATTATATTTTCGTAACGCGTTGCATTAAAGAAGGGTTAAGGCTTTGCTGTATAGACTCAGAAGTTGCGTTTTACTTTTCGTTTAACAGCGAAAGTTCGCCTATGCGCTTTACTTTTCATCACTTAAACGACGAGTATTTAAAGAGCGTTGCCGAAAGATTGGCGGCTCTTTATCCTCAAAACCTAAACGAAAAAATGCTGTTTTTAACGGCGGAATAAATTAATTTTGCCGCACCGATTTATCGGTGCGGTTTGCCGTTTTATAGGGATAAATTATAATACAAGAAGTTATAAACTTGCTTGCAAGGATTTTTGAGATTTTGCCAAGGGCAAAAGATTTACTTCGCATAGTTTATACTATAAAGTGCAACAGTTAAAAAGAAAAATAGAAAAATCGAAAAAAGGAATAATTATGTCTGAAATTACCGATATTTTACCGCAAGTAAAAGATAAAAACCGTTGTTCTATTTACGTTGACGGCAGTTTTTATTGCGGTATGAAACTCGAAACGGCAATTAAATATCGCCTTAAAGCAGGGCAGGCTATCGACAAAAACACGCTCGACGATATTCAACTCGAAAACGAAAAATCGGAGGCGTTAGATAAGGCTCTCGGATTTATTTCGACTACAATGAAAACGGGTAAACAGGTTTACGATTATCTTAAAAAAAAGGGATACATCAATGCGGTTTGCGAGTACGCGGTCGAAAAATTAAAAGGTTACGGCTACGTTGACGATAGCGAGTATTGCCGCGTGTATATTTCGTCGGTCGAAAAATCTAAGGGAAGGCGGCTTATTGCGGCAGAACTTAAAAAACGCGGCGTTTCGGACGAGTGTATAGAAAGCGCACTCGAAAATTTATCGGGCGGCGAAGAAACCGCTTTTTCCGTTCTTTCGAAATATATGAAAAATAAAGAAGCAAATCGCGAAAATTTATATAAAGCCTTTCGCTATTTAACGGGTAAAGGATTCGATTACGACGAGGCGAAATACGCGCTCGAAAAATTCGGCGCGGAGTCGGAGGAGTAATAATGAAAGTATTAACGAGTGAACAAATGCGCACAGCCGACAATTATACTATTAACGCGCTCGGCGTTCCTTCTTTTAAACTTATGGAAAGGGCGGGCGAACGCGTTGCCGCCGCGGCGGAAAAAGCGTTGTTCGGCATCGAGAATAAAAATATACTCGTCGTATGCGGTAGCGGCAACAACGGTGGCGACGGTTACGTAGCCGCGCGTATTTTGTCGCAAAAAGGTTATGACGTTAGCGTTTTTTCGGTATTTTCGCCAAAAAGCGACGATTGCGTAAACGCGAGTAAATTATTTAAAGGCAAAGTTTATAACGAACTTTGTTTTAAAAATTCTTTCGGTGTGATTATCGATTGTATATACGGAACGGGCTTTCGCGGTAGGCTAAATAAAGCCGCGAAAGACACCGTTGATTTTATAAACGATAGCGACGCGTACGTAATTTCGGTTGATATTCCGAGCGGACTTAATACCGACAACGGCAAAGGCGATTGTTACGTGCTTGCCGATTGCACGGTGGCGATAGGCGAGTTGAAACTCGGGCACGTATTAAACGACGGAAAGGACGCGTGCGGTCGCGTTGTAATCGAAGATATAGGAATAAGCGTTTCAGACGATAACTATGCCGAAATTTATTCGAAAGATAAATTGGCTTTGTGTTTTGCAAAGAGAAAGAGTAATTCTCATAAAGGCGACTACGGCAAAGTTACCGTTATAGGCGGCAGCGAAATTTATTCGGGTGCGCCGCTTATGAGCGTAAGCGCGTTAAAAGCAGGTTGCGGATATTTGCAAATTTGCGTTCCCGATTGTATATTTTATTATTTAATAGGAAAATTCCCCGAAATTATATTAAAAAAAATGCCGTCGAAAAAAGGCGTTTTAAAATTCGATAAAAAAAGTTTAGACGAAATTATAAAAACCTCGGACAGTATCGCCATAGGTATGGGGTGTACCAAGTCGGCAGAAATTTACAAAATAGTAAAATATTTAGTCGAAAACTTTACGGGAACGCTTATTATCGACGCCGACGCGTTAAACAGCATCGCTGAATTTGGTTTAAACGTTTTAAAAAATAAAAAATGCGACGTTATAATAACGCCGCACGTAAAAGAGTTTTCGAGATTAACGAAAAAAAGTATCGACGAAATAACCGATAACCCTGTAATTTTAGCAAAAGAATTTGCCGCCGAGTACGGCGTTACCGTTATGCTTAAAAGCAATACCGTAATAATTACAGACGGCGACAAAGTCGCATTAAGCGTAAGCGGAACGCCGGCGCTTGCCAAGGGCGGTAGCGGCGACGTTCTTGCAGGAATAGTTGCGGCGTTATCGGCAAGGTTAAAAGGTAAAATTTTAATTTGCGCTTGCGCTATGTATATATTGGGCAAAAGTAGCGAAGTTTTAGAAAAAACTTTAAGCGAATACGGTGTATGCGCGAGCGATTTGATTTTGCAAATTCCTAAAACCATAAACGAACTTGTTTAACGCGACATATTCGGCGCGGCTTATTTTCAATTTCGGCGCGG
>CAYTNZ010000044.1:0-6940 GCA_964439285.1 uncultured Clostridia bacterium
AATCTGCGTACGATTTCGGCATTGTCGTACTCTTTTAATTCGAACGGAAAACGCACTACGAAATAAAAAGTGCTGTAAGCATAATCTCTATGCATTTTGTTTACGATAATTTGCGAACCGTCTGCCCCTTCCCAAACAAACATATCTTTACGCGTTTTTTCAACTCCCCTAAAAAACGCGGCACTGTTAAGTCCGAATTGCTTAAAAATTTGAGGCATTTGGCTGTTATGCCCGAATAAATCGCAAATATAACCGCAGGGCGAACTTTTAACCTGATAGCTATCGCAAATCGCCTTACCGGTCTGTAAATTTTTAATAAGACTTTCGCCCGATACAAGCCATTCTTCGGGCATGGTGTACCAAGGACCTATTTCTATTTTGCCGCTTTTAATTAATTTTTCTAAACGCTTTGCGTTTTCGGGACGTATTTTTAAATAATCTTGCAAAACGATAGTTTGCCCGTCCATATGAAAGCTCTTATATTCAGGCTCGGTTTCTAAAATTTCGATTAGAGCGTCCATCGTTCTAACCAATCTAAAACGATATTTTTGAAAAGGCTCGTACCATTCTCTGTCCCAATGCGTACTCGATACTACGTAAAAATTCATACTTGTATACTCTCTTAAATTATTTTTACTTTATTCCGCTACAAAAAGTTATTCGAAAACTTTTTTACGAATAAAAACGCTATGCCAAGCGGAATTATACTATATAAATATCTTACCACACGATTTACGTATTGTCAATATCGACCTTGTATTATCTTGTATGCAGTTGTATTACTTTTTTTATAAAATAATACATTTGACTTTACGGTTTTTATGCCGTATAATTATAATCGTAAAAAAATATAATTTTTTATTGAAAACTTCTTAAAAAACGGTCGATTTATAAGTAAAAAACGATATGAGCGATTACATTTACAAACGAATTAAAAACTACATACTAAATATTTTACGCGAACACGATTTCGATGCCGACTATAAACTCCCGTCTGAAAATCAACTCGCTTTAAAGTTTAACGTAAGCCGCGTATCCGTTCGTAAAGCATTTGACGAACTCGAAAAAGAAAACGCGATAATACGTTTAAAAGGCAAAGGAACGTTTCCTAAAACAAAATCTAAAACCGCGAAAAAAATTAACGTTACCTTTATTTTACCGTCTTCGGAAAGTTATTTTTCGAACAGTTTAATACACGGCGTAGTAGATTATTGCAACGAACATAATTTAAACTTTTCGATAATGTTTTCGTTTTGCTCTATAGAAGCCGAAAAACAGTGCTTTTTAAAAGCGCAAGAAGCGAACACCGACGGAATTATCGCAATGCCTTTCGTTAGCGAATTTGCTTATGCCGAAAATATTTTTTCGATAACGAAAAAAATCCCTACCGTTTTCGTAGACAGATATATTAAAGGATTTAATACACCTTACGTTTCGAGCAATCATTTCGAAATCGCGTATAACGCGACTAAATTTCTTTGCGAAAAAAAACACGAGAATATCCTTTTAATATCTTCGTTTTCGACCATATCGTCGATTATCGAAAGAGAAGCAGGTTATAAAGCCGCTCTTAAAGATTATAATCTTAAAAATAACGAATTTATATTTTTTCCCGATTATAAACACCCCGAAACCTTCGATAAAGAATATATGGAATATATTACAAAGCACGACGTTACCGCCATAATATCTTCGAGTGGCGATATGGCTTTAAAACTTTCTTCGATTATGAAACAACTTAAAAAGCAATACGCGATAGATTACGATTTAGTACTTATAGACAACGAATCGTATTATTTTGAAAGCATATTAGGTCAAAAAATACCTACCGTTATTCAAAACGGCGAAACGATAGGAAAAGTCGCAGCCGAAACGTTGCATAAACTTATTAAAAAAGAAAGCAACGTAGCACCCGTTACGTATATTCCTACACAGTTCAACCATTAACGTTGCCATAAAATAACCACTGTACAATATATTTAAAATAGAAAAGCCCCCGTCTATGAAATGCACCCCAACAATTTGATATAGAGTCGTGAAAAACTTTAGAAGGCGCATTTCATATGCCGATGGATTTTTTTCGGCAATTTTCTTTCGGGTATTGCCGTTTTCTATACAAAAATCCGCAATGCGTTAAGACGCATTGCGGATTTTCGGCTATAACGCCGAGTTTATCTTATTAAATTACACGTAATTATTTTTCAACGTTGCACGCAAAGATTCAAACGACGTTCCTTTAAAATTGCTTACGTCGCCGCTGCCGAACACGTCGAGCATATTTACGTACGGCTCTATATTCGCGTTGGTAATCCAAGGCAACCAACATCCGCCTTCTGCGGTTACGAAATAGAAATCGGCGATACTCGTTGCTTCTATCGCAAAACTGTCGTAAGCGTAGTTAAGATTGGCAACGCAAGCGACCGTCTGTTTTGTATTATTTTGCACGAACAACGATAAATTATACCAAACGTCGTCTTCGGTCCACGCATACAATTTAAACAGTTCGTAATAAACATACGCCATAAACGAATCTACCGAACTATGCCCCGTCGCTATCACGCTCAAACCGTCGCAATTTCCTGCAACGAGCGGTTTTGCCTGTTCTTTGTCTTCCGTTTCGTTTATCGCGAATTTATAAGTGTACATCCACGAAATCGTAAATACAGCCGCCTGTTCCGCGTAATAAAGATATTGCGCGTCGCCCGTTGCGTTATATAGCGCGTTAAAAGCGTATAACGCATAAATACCCGCTTCTCTGTCGATACAATTTGGATTATCGGGCGTACCGCCGACGTATTTTCCGGCATTACTTAAATTGTTAACCGTAAATTCGCCCGCTTTTACCGCGGCGTTATAATATTTAACGCTACCCGTAGTTTCGTACATTCTTAAAAGAAAACGTATTACGACGGGAGTATTGAGTTTACTGTCGGCAACGGTATTTTTATCGCCGACAAGCCCGTAAGCGTTGTCGTCTTTATACATATTGCCGCCCCAATCGTAAGCGCGATACCAACTTCCGTCCGATAATTGATTATTAACGAGAAAATCGGCAAATTCGGTTACCGCCGTCAACCAATGTCCTACGTCTTTGGTGCTTTTTAAATAATTGTAAGCGGAAAGAATACCTTCTGCCCCGTCTGCCATAGTACGCAAATAGGACGGATAACTACTAAACGTACCGTTTTCGTACGCCCAAATTTTTATAACGCCCGAATCGGTTACACCGTTATTTACCCAAAAATCTATAATTTTAAAACCGTTTTGATAACTTTCGTTATCGCTGTTTTCTACCCCGTAACGAATTAACTGAGTTGCGAGCGAAGTATTCATTCCGATAAAGCCTATTTGATAACTTACACCGAGATGTTTGCCGCTGTCAACGTAGGTTGCGAAAGGAAAACCGCACGCTCCGCTTGCAGAATTGTAACAATATAAATCGTTTAAATCCGAAACGGACGTTTCGTAAACGTCTTCAAGGTCAACGTTTGCAATCGCCGTTGTTTGATTCGCATAATTTTCTTTATACGTAGAAACCATAGCGTCGGTATAATTATCCGATTTATTTCCGTAAACGCCTATGGTAAAGTTTATTGAATTTCCCGTTTTGAGTTCTGCAAAACGCTTTGTATTACCCGTAGTTACGAAATAGCCTTGCGTTTCGAAATTAGGATAAGTATAACAAATTTGCGGACTCGGGTCGCGCACTATTCCTACCGAACCATGTTTAAACAAATCGTCTACCGTGTACGCGTTGTAATTGCGCTCGTCGGGCGAAGAAATTTCGGGGTTACGATGCACTATCGATACGGTTGCGCCGTCGCTTACCTTTCTCATCATAACCATAGGCAAGCCCGTTCTCGTTTCTTTAACGAGAATTTGCTTTACGCGCATACTCGAACCGATTGACGCGCTCGCGTTATATTCGCCGTCTTTATACAAAATGCTCGGTATAAAATACTCGCAATCGTCGTAATCGCCGCGCTCGGTATCGATATTGCTACGTAGCATAAAGTGAGTAGAAAAACCTATGTTCCCTTTTACCGCTTTACGAACCGAAACGGACCTGTTAACGTCGATACTGTTTCCTACGAAAGTAAACGTATCGGTTACGTCTAAAATACTGCCTTGCGAGGTGGTAACGGTAGCGGCAGCCAAAAGGTTTCCTTTATCGTCGGAATATATCCCGTCGTATTTGCATTCGTAAATTGTTTCGTCAACCGAAATAGAAGTTACGCTATCCGCTATCGTAACGTAAACGGGATTATCCGAAAAGGCGAGTATCGTTCCGTCGTCGTTTATCATTTTTATCGAATATTTATCCGATGCGTTTTCAAGTACGAACTTAAAGCCCTTAGCCTTTAAAACGTAATTAGAACCTTCGATGGTTATGTTTTCGCCAAGTGCGTCTGAAACGTTCGAATAATCGGGCGGCGTTGTATCTTCCGGTTGATTTTCGCCCGTGCACCCTACTAATGACGCACAAACCTGCAAACCTAATATCATAGCCAAAATAATCGTAATTATACGCTTCATTGTTTTTCCTTTTTAATACGGGGCTTTCCTTTTCGGAAAACCCCGTACGATTTTATTTAATCTTTGTTAAGCGTTACGCTAAATTCGGTAAATCGCTTGTTTTACTTTTTACCGATAAGCACTACACTAAATTTGCTATCTGTCTTTCTTTTTCGATTTTACAAGAACAACCGCCGTAGCGCAAAGCGTTGCAGCCGCAATTATTCCTGCGTAGCCGTTCACGAAAATAGTGTTACCACAACCTTTTTTAGAAGAATTGCCCTCGTTATTGCTATCGTTAGGCTTATTGTCGGCAGAAGATTCGCACAAAGCGGAATAATTTTCAAGTTTACAACTGTTTAAAGTCGAAGTCGTGCATTGTCCTCTAAATCCGAAAGACATTTTAGACCAATCTTTAACTTCGTAATTATAAAGCACTACTTTATATATAGCCTCGTCCGTTTCAAAGTTTATTTGCTTGCCTTCGGTTTGATAATATAAACTTATTACAAGATTATCGCCCTGCTGTTGATAACGTATATGGAAAGTATGTCCGTTAGCGTTTCCGAAAGAACTAAACGCTATACTCGGAACGCCCAAAACACCGGCATAATCATAACTTTTGTTTTCAAACGCAACGCTCGTGCCGCCGAAAGGTTCTTTAGTGTAACCCGAAATAGAATTTCCCGAATTGGATAATACAGCCGAATTTGTCCACTGATATACGTTATTGTACTGTTGATAGAAAAGTCCTATTCCCACGTAATTGTCGTTAGCGTCGATTAAATTCAACCACAATACCATTTCGCGTTCCATTTCGGTTGCGTTAACGTGTGCGGTTACCACAAAATCCTTTTCGGTTTTGTAATCTATTCCGTTTGCGATATCGTCAAACTTAGCCTTTACGCCGTATAATCCGGGGGTACTGCTTGACGTTCCCGTATCGTCTATAGTAATAGAACCATTTGCGTTTGCGGTGTATTTTGCCGCTACAAGGGCTGTATTAGCCGACCATATGCCTAAATCGCCGTTAACTTCTGCCGAAGCCTTAATATAATCGCTCGCCTTGTCGAGTTGCACAGCCGTAACGTTTGAAAGAGTAACGTCGGTATTGAAAAATCTTAAAGCGAACATCGTATTACCAAATGCGAATACGTCTGTGCTTGTCGTATAAATCATCGAAGTATAGAAAGGCGATGCCGTAGCAAGGTCGAAATTGCTCGTATGGAAATACAATTTTTCCATTACGCCTACGCCGTCAACGATAGTATAAACGATAGTGAACGTTTTTTCTCTACCGAGACTTCCTAACCCTACGGTTTGAACAGAACCTAAAGAACTTTCCCATACGTTAGAAGGTCCGCTTATCTTATCGCCGTCTTTATTTACACCGATAACGTTTACCGCCGAACCGTTAACGAGAGCAGTAGTTACCGCATAAGTAAACACGGAACCTTGATTTAAAATACCCGCACTTAATAAAGTGCTCGAACTGTTGTATAAATAGAACCAGAAATGCGCTTCGCTCGAATAAGCGCTACCCGCTTGCGACGCCTTCACCGTAAAGGTAACGGCAACGTCTTTCGTGTTATCTACCGTTCCGCCCAAAAGCGATTTAATCGGCACGCCTACGTGCGCGTCGCTAAAGCCGGAAAGGCTTGCGTCTTTGTTTTTAATAACCAACGAACCTTCTAACGTTTCTTGATTCATATCCGAATAATCGATATTAGAATTAGGATTTAAAGATTGCCAACCGTCTTTGTTTTCTTCTACTTCGTCGTCGGGAATGTTGTCGATAAGTTTAACGTTCGAAACGGTCATCGTGCTTGCGGTAAAGCCCGTTCCGAAATAAGTTTCGGACATATCGGTAGGACATAAGTCGCTCATTATGGTAAGTTGATAAATAAGCGCTTCTTTCGTAATCGTAGTTCCTTTATACATACGAAGAACCACGCCGCCTTCGATAGCGGTTGTACGGAATATAATATCGTGTCCTTCCGCGTTATCCCAAGCGTTAAGACCTATTCCGTCTATCCTTGCGGTCATATTACCCGCTCCCGAACCCGTAGCACTTGACACTGCGTCTTGCGGAGTTACGTCGTATCCGCTATTGTAAAGTTTAATAGAATAAGTAGCGCTTTCGCCGTAGCCTGCGCCCGCAAGAATGGTTTTATTCCAAGCATAGCCTTCGTCAACAGTTCCGCCTACGTAATAAACTATATAGATACCGTTAGTATCGCCCGTTTTTCCGAAATTGAAATACAAAGGCGGCCAAGGAACTTGCGTTGCGAGTTTAAAATTATACGCATACGCAACGTCGGTTAAATTAGTTTTATTAAGCGATGCGGGAGTTGTATAAATCGAATGAGCAAAATACGTAGAAGTATCGGTAACGGTGAGCGTGCCGTTTAAATTATCGGTATAT
>CAYTNZ010000045.1:0-6844 GCA_964439285.1 uncultured Clostridia bacterium
ATATCATAAAATTTTTAAAAACGCGATTAAAATATACGAGTTTTTTAAAATTTCAATTCTTGATTTTCATTTTTTAATGTGATATACTTATAAGGTGAAATTTTGCTTTTAAACAGCGGCAAAGTTTTTGCGCGCAAAATAAAAAAAGGATACGTTATTATGGAATATGCAATTTACGGCGCAGGCGCGATGGGAACGGTGTTGGGGGCTTATATCGCCAAAGCGGGCGTTGAAATAGACCTTATAAACCGAAACGAAAAACATATAGCCGCGCTGAAGAAAGACGGCGCTAAAATAATAGGAACGGTAAATTTTACGCAAAAAGTTAACGCGTTGTTGCCTTTTGAGATGAATAAAAAGTACGACGTTATAATTTTAATGACGAAGCAACGTTTTAACGCGGAAACTGTTACCTTTTTAAAAGATTATTTAAAAGACGACGGCGCGCTTTGTTGTTGTCAAAACGGTATGCCCGAGCCTAAAATCGCCGAAATTATAGGCGCGGACAGAACGCTCGGTTGCGCTATCGCTTGGGGCGCTACTTTTCACGGCGAAGGCGTTTCAGAACTTACTTCGTCGCCCGACGCGCTTACGTTTTCGCTCGGTGCGTACGGAAAGGACAATCGTTTAAACGAAGTAAAGTCGCTTTTAGAAAAAATGGGAAGGGTAACGATTGAAAAAAATTTTACGGGCGCGCGTTGGGCAAAACTTTTAATAAACAGCGCGTTTTCGGGACTTTCTACCGTTACTGGCGTAACTTTCGGCGAAATTTCGAAAATTAAGTCGTCAAGAAAAATCGCTCAACGTATAATGAAAGAGTGTATAGACGTTGCCAATGCTGCAAATATAATAATAGAGCCTGTGCAAGGACATAAAATAGATAAACTTTTCGACTATAAAGGAAAAATTAAAAAAGCCTTTTCGTTCGCGCTTATTCCCGTCGCGATGAAAAAACACTCTAAACTTGTTTCGAGTATGTTGCAAGACTTAAAAGCGGGCAAAACGTGCGAAATAGATTTTATAAACGGCGTGGTTTGCGAATACGGTAAAAAATACGGAGTAGAAACGCCTTTCAATAAGCGTACGGTAGATATAATTCACGGCATAGAAGAAAAAAAATACGCTATCGATTTTAACAACGTCGATTTATATAACGATTTGTTTTAATTTATAAACTTATAATTTTACAACCGCTATGTAAACGTTACGATTTCGGTATAAAAATCAAATATTTTCTCATACTTGTTTTAGTAAATCGTGTAATCTAAAAACGTGGTTTTGAAGATGACGATTGCTTGAACGGAGGAGTAAATGAAAGCAACCGGAATTGTAAGAAGAATAGACGAGTTGGGTAGAGTGGTTATCCCTAAAGAGATACGCCGAACGTTACGTATACGCGAGGGCGACCCGTTAGAAATTTTTACCGAAAAAGACGAATTGACGTTGAAAAAATATTCGCCCATCGCAACGTTAGAAGGCTTTTCGGAAAGTGCGGCTAAGTCGTTAAACGAATTGAGCGGATATCTTTCCGCGATATGCGATACCGACGAAATTTTGCACGCTTTCGGCGAAGGTAAAAAGGAACTTTGCGGCAAAACGCTTTCGCACGCGATAGAAAAAATTTTAAAAGACAGGCGAAGTTATCTTGCAAACGCCTGCGAAGGCGGCGAAATTTTGCCCGTAACCATAAGCGACGAGTTAAAACTTACGGCGCAAATTATAGTGCCTATTGTATCGGGCGGAGATTGTCTTGGTGCGGTTATGCTGTTTTCTAACGAAGAAGGCGCGAAAATAGAAAACGGCGCGGTAAAACTTTGTCAGTTAACGGCGAATATTTTGGCAAATCAGTTCGATTGACTGTAAAAACGTTTAAAATCAAAAGATAAACCGCTAAAAACGACGAGAACTGATATTCGTTAAAAACGGCGCGTATGCGCCTTACATATGAACGGACAAGGTTTTTTAAAAGGCGCGATTATAATTTCGATAGGCGGAATAGTAGCCAAAATTATCGGTGCGCTGTACCGCATTCCGCTGACCAATCTTTTGGGCGGAGAGGGCATGGGCGTGTATCAAATGGTTTATCCTTTGTATTGCCTTTTGTTAACGATATCCGCAACGGGTATACCGTCGGGGCTTGCTCGCGAAATTTCAAGCGCGCGAGCGCGAGGCGATTATATGCGCGAACGGGGCGTTTTTTTACGTTCTTTAACGTTATTTTCGCTGATAGGGTTAATAGGCGTAGTGCTGATGCTCGCTATAGCACCCGTAATGAGTACTGTTCAGGGCGAACCTAAGGCAAAAGTTTCGTACGCAATGCTCGCGCCGAGCGTTTTTTTTGTTTCGATAATATCTTGTTTTAGAGGTTTTTTTCAGGGCAAAAGCAATTTTACGCCTACCGCGCTTTCCGAAATTATAGAACAAGCGGTTAAATTTGCGGTAGGACTTTATTTTGCGTATCGTTATAGAGATAATGCGCTTGTTGCGGTGTCTTACGCTCTTTTAGCCGTAACGATTAGCGAGATAGTCGCGCTCGCGTTTATGATTTTGTATTATTTTTTTGAAAACGGAGATATTAACAAACCGCTTTTTAAAAATTTTTGTCAGCCCGTAAAAAACAGAGCGATTTTAAAAATTACAATGCCCGTAACGCTGATTTCGGCGGTGTTGCCTTTTTCGAATATTATAGACAGTATTCTTATAGTAAATTTGCTTTCGCGCTATACCGATAACGCTACCTCGTTATACGGCATATATTCGGGCGGCGTAAATACCATTGTCAATTTGCCTGCATCCGTGTGTTACGGATTGGCGGCGGCTGTAATTCCCGCCGTTGCCACGTTGTACGGGGTAGGAAAATTTAAAGACGCGGAAAAACGCGTAACGTTCGCGCTGAAATGCACTATGTTCGTCGCTATTCCTTCCGCCGCGTTTTTGGCGACCTTTTCAGAGCCTTGCGTAAGGTTTGTTTTTCGTTCGCTGAAAGAAAACGAATTGCAAACAATGGTAAGTATTTTGCGTTTTTCTTCTTTTTCGGCGTTTTTGTTTCCTTGTGTTCAAACGCTTTCCGCTTGTCTTACGGGGCGCGGAAAACCGCTTGTTTCCGCTTTCGTGATGATTATTTCGGTAATCGTAAAAATAATTTTAGAATTTATTTTGTTAAGATTTAAAAATATTTCGATTTTAGGCGCGGCTATTTCGCAAGGGGCGTGTTATTTGGTTGCGCTCGTTTTCGATTTGTTATATATTATAAGAGACAGAAAAAATCTTATAAAAGTTTTAAACGCGTTTTTAAGTATGTCGTGGATAGCCTCTATATCGGTTTTTGCGGCGTTTCCGTTCGAAAAGTCGGGCGTTATGCCCGTGTTTTTTACGTGCGTCGGAATATATTTGATTTTAACTCTTATGACGGGCGTTTTTACTAAAGAAGAATTAAAGTTTTTTAAAAGGAGCAAATATGATAAGCATAGTGGGGCTCGGAGTTGAGCCGAACGATTTAACGATAGGCGCTAAAAACGAAATTACGAGCGGAAAAACCGTTATCGTAAAGTCGTCGCTTTTCAATACGGCTAACAGCGTTGCAAAACTCGGCGTCGAGTTTACAACGCTCGATTACATATACGAAAAATCGAGAAATTTCGACAGTCTTAATAAAAATTTGGCTAACGCCGTGCTCGATATCGCAAAATCGCGCGACGTGGTTTATTGCGTAAACGGCAGTTTAACCGAAGATATTTCTGCTCAAATTATAATAAAAAAACGTAAAGACGTTTTAGTGTTCGACGGCGTTTCGAAATCGGCGAACGCTTTTTGCAGGGCTAAAGTTTTTTCGCGAAACAGCGTTTCCGTTTCGGCATACGATATAGAGTCTTACAACAGAGCGACTTTGCCGCTTGCGGTATACGACTTAGATTCGGACTTGATAGCGGGCGACGTAAAACTTCGTCTTTGCGATATGCTCGGCGACGAAACTGTATGCGCGTTGGTTTCAAACGGCGAAATTAAAAAAATTAAACTTTACGAACTCGACAGACAAAAAAATTACGATTATTCTACCGTGCTTATAATAGACGAAATTCCGCTTTTAGAAAAAAAGCGTTTTGATTTTTACGACTTGGTAGACGTTATGAAAAAATTGCGCGCGCCTGACGGTTGTCCTTGGGATAGGGCGCAAACGCACGAAAGCATACGCAAAAATATGATTGAAGAAGCATATGAACTCGTAGACGCCATAGATAGCGGCGACGACGATAAAATTATAGAAGAAACGGGCGACGTTATGATGCAAGCGGTTTTCCACTCTGAACTCGGCGAAGACAGAGGCGCTTTTTCGGGCTACGACGTAACGACGGGCGTATGCGAAAAACTTATATTTCGCCATTCGCATATATTCGGGGGCGATAATGCGAGCGATGCCGATTCCGCTCTTTCGGTTTGGGAGAAAAACAAACGTAAAGAAAAGGGACAAAAAACGACGAGCGATAGCGTTTTAGACGTTCCTAAAGTGTTCCCCGCGCTTATACGTGCACAAAAAGTAGGTAAACGTGCCGCAAAATCAGGTTATGATTTTAAAGACGTGTTCGACGCCGCCAAAAAGATAGACGAAGAACTTAAAGAAGTTATCGCGGCTTATAAAAGCGGCGATGAAAAACAAATAAGCGAAGAAGTGGGCGATCTGCTTTTTTCGGCGGTTAACGTAGGGCGTCTTGCAGGCGCGGATTGCGAGGAGAGTTTAACCGAAAGTACCGAAAAATTCATACGCCGTTTTTTGATAACAGAAAAAATGATTACTGAAGATAATAAAAAGATGGAAAAATTGTCTTACGACGAAATTTGGGATTATTATAAAAAGGCTAAAGAGTATGATAAAAACAATTAAAATAGGCAACGTAACCGTGCCTAACAATATCTTTTGCGCGCCGCTTGCGGGATATACCGATTTTGCTTTTCGCAAACTTTGCTATGGTTTCGGCGCAGGTCTTTGTTTTAGCGAAATGGTCAGCGCAAAAGGGTTAAAATACAATAACGACGCTACTCGCGCGCTTTTATATAAAGACGAAAGCGAACCTTTAACCGCCGCGCAACTGTTCGGAAGCGACGCCGATATTATGCGAGCTGCTTGCGAGAGCGACGATTTGAAAAATTATAAAATAATAGATATAAATATGGGGTGCCCCGTTCCTAAAGTGTTTAAAAACGGCGAAGGCAGCGCGCTTTTAGAAAATATTCCGCTCGCCGAAAAAATAATTTCGGCGTGTAAAAAGAGCGGAAAAAACGTAACCGTAAAATTTCGCATAGGTGTAAACGAAAACAGCATAGTAGGCGTTGAGTTTGCTAAAACGTGCGAGGGGGCGGGGACTGATTTAATAACCGTTCACGGCAGAACTCGCGATAAATATTATTCGGGCGAAGTTAATTTTAACGAAATCGAAAAAATAAAAAACAGCGTTAAGATACCCGTTATTGCAAACGGCGGAATTTTTTCGAAAGAAGACGCCGAAAATATGATGGATAAAACGGGAGCGGACGGGGTTATGATTGCTCGCGCGGCGCTATATAATCCGCACGTTTTTGCCGAAATTTTAAAAGACGAATATGCTTGGGATATTCGTGCCGCCATAGATAGACAAATCGCCGATATGTTGCCTTTTTACAAAGAGCGATACACGGTTGTGCAAATGCGTAAAATGACGTCGTTTTACATAAAAGGAATGCGGAATTGCGCGCAGTTTAAAAACAAACTGTTCGCTTGCAATACGCTTTTGGAATTAAATGCCGTATTAAACGAAATATTCGAATAAAAAATCTCTGCTTTGTATTATTTGCCGAAAAGTTTGTTTAACTTTTTTGACGGCATTTTGCTAAGCAGAGATTTTTTATTAAGTAATTAAGTTTTTACGAATGAATTTTTTTAACGATAAAAGCAAAGTATGGTATTTTATGTCGATATAAATCAGCAGTAATTATTGTCTATTTCGATAACGAAGTAAAAAGTGCCGTAATCGGAAAATGCATCGACAAGCATATCTTTTATTTTTTGCAAATCGATTTGTTTTTCGAAGGGTTGTACTATATCGAAAATAATGTTTGAATGAGAATTGCCTTCAACTACTCTAAAATCGTGAAAAGTTAAATCTTTATCGTAAGTTTTTAAAACGTTTTCGGTTATTTGCATATAAATATGCCTTTTTTCGTTGTTTACGTCAACGGGGTCTAAATGTATGGATAATTTTATTTTCGTTTTTTCGAATACTTCTTTTTCGATATTGTCTATAACGTCGTGCACTTCGACGACGTTGCTTGTAGAATTTACTTCGGTATGAACGGAGGCAAAACTGTTTTCGCCGCCGTAATTGTGTATTATTAAATCGTGAACGCCTATAATCTCGTCGTGCGAAAGAATAATGCTTTTAACCGTTTCTACAGTTTCTTTGTCGGGATGCACGCCGAGTAGCGGACTTACCGTTTCTTTAATCATTTTTGCGCCCGAATATATAATAAACAGCGAAACCAAAAGTCCTGCGTACGCGTCTAAGTTTACGCCCGTGGCGTCTATTATTATAATCGTAATAAGGGTAACGGTTGTCGAAATAATGTCGTTACGGGTATCGGTTGCCGTGGCTTTTAACGCTTCGGAATTAATCGCTTTCGAAAAATTCAAATAAGTGAACATTTGTAAAAGTTTACCCAAAATCGCGGCTATAAGAACAACGTAAGTCCAAACGGTAATGCTTATTTCGTTTGCGCCGTGAATTATTTGTTCTATACACGATTTAGAAAATAAAATTCCTACTGCGAAAATTATAAGTGCTACTATAAGCGCGGTTATATTTTCGTATCGGGC
>CAYTNZ010000046.1:0-6797 GCA_964439285.1 uncultured Clostridia bacterium
GTCGTGATCTACTTCTTTTTCAAGGTCCGCGTCAACGTTGTCGCCTTCTACGGTAATTAAGCCGTCTGAAATTAGCATATAAATAGATGCGTTGTTTATATTATCGCAAGCGTGCGAAATTTGTTCGCCGATATTGTTTATAGACGAAATCGTTTCGTAACCTTTGTCCGAATCTAACAGAAGGTATTTCCAAATACCTATAAGATTGCCGTGAGTGAACAAAGTAACGTATTTATCGCTAACGATAAATTTACCCGTCGCATCGTTGTATTCCGCTTGTACGCGTTTAAACGATTGATTTTCAATATCGAAATAATACAAATTCGCATAATCGAATTCGCCGTTCGTATCCGCTTGGAGTGCGCTAAGTAAAGAGAACAAAACTTTGTTTTTATACTCTGTTTTTACGTTTATACGTTTTGCCAAGAGTTTTATTTCGGCAATTTCTTCGTTTTCGTCAAGATAATAAAGAAGGGGTTCGGTATAAAAATCGCCGTCCGTGTTTGCCGAAACGTAAGTTTCGCCGCTCTTATAATAGTAGTCGCGTTTGGGTGCGTTTGCGGGTAACTGCCAGCCCGTAATTTCAGAAGCCTCTACAAAGTCGCCGTTTTCGTATGCGTACAGCCAAACGTTTTCGTACGCGGCGTTCGTGTAATTAGTACCGTTATACGCGATAACGTAATCGGTATAAACGTTTGTCGTCGCAAGGTCGCCGTGCGTAGACGAGTTATAAACTTCGTAATTGCCTTTAACGTAAACGTACAAAGGAATTTTTATGTCGTCCGTAGCGATAAGTAACGTTTTTTCGTCGGCGGTAAGCAAATGACGTTCGTAAACTTGCTCGGGGAATAAATCTTGAATGGATAAATTGTTTATCGTATCGCCGAGACTGTCTATAGTGCAGTCTTTCAACGCATATAAAACGGTATCCGATTTGTTAACCGAGCCTATTATTTCTTCTATTGTTAAATTAGAAATCGCATCGCTCAAATTCCCTATCGAAACGTCTTTTATCGCTTTGATTATTTGCGGCGAATTTTCGTCGAATGCCAAAACGTCCGAAAGTTTTAAAGAATTAATTTTGTTTTGGTCGTTAAAATCGTTTAACGTCCAATCTTTTATGGCGTGCATAAGAGCGGGCGAAGAATTGTTTATCGTAATTACGTTGCTTATTTTTAACGTGTTTATGCAGTTTACCACGTCCGAAATGGTGTTGGGTTCGCTACCGTTTATCATTTCTATTTCGGTGCCGTTAAATTTGTAATCAACCCCGTATTCGCCGTAAGCAAGATATAAAAGTATCGCTTCGCTGTTAGAATTTAAATCGAGTACGTCGGCAAGTTTAATATTGTCTATTATCGAATCCATCGCGTTAGACAAATATCCCATAGGAACGTCTACAACGTCGTTTAACATATCGTTTTCAATGGTTACGCCGAAATAGTCGCCTATCTGGTTCAGCGAAAGAGCGTTTACGTCTAAGGCGGAAGAAAGCGCCGAAATACCTATCGTAAGGGGTAAATCGCCTATGCCGTTTGTTCTAACGTATAAAACGTTGTTGTTTTTAATTTCGTCGGTGAGTTCCGAAACAGGCGTATAAACGTCGTTACGTAAATAAAGTTTTCGGTTTTTATATTCGTCGATAATCGTATAGCCGTTAGAATTTTCTTCGGTTGCCTGAACGTAATTATCGCCGACTTTCGCGTATAAATGACGGTAAGCGTATTTTTGCGGAACTTTATAAATTAAAGTCTTTTCGCCAGACGAAGTTGCGTATTTAGCGTATTCTTGGCTAACGTCAAGGTTGTTTTTATAATAAAGTTCGTCTGTCGAAAAAGTGTAAGAATTGTTTTGATACGATACTATGTTAGAGTTCGAAGATTTTACTTTTTCGTAACGATAATAGGTAGTGTCGCCGTCTGAGACGGTAGTTTTAATATATACGAATTTTTCGTTTACTTTAAGGTAATCGCCGTCTGATGTTACGTTGTCGAGAAGGTATGTAGGACTTTCGACAAGTTGCGTTGCTTGTTCGTCGTATGAATAACTTAAAAGATAATATGTATATTCGCCTATGCTTATTGCTTTGTCTATTTTTTTATCGTCGTTATCGTTTACGGCGGTGTAAATCCACAATTCGTTGCCTTCCGAGCCGCCTTTGATAATAGGCATATCCGGAAGGGTAAAACCTAATTTGCCGCTAAGCGAATTTAAACTTGCCGATATTATAACCGCGTCGCTAAACGATGACGAAAGAGATTTTATCGGTGTGGTATAAATAACCGTTCTGTCGAGAGCGACTAAGTTTAAATCGTCTACTTTATCCATTACTTCGTCGAGTTTTTCTTTCAAAAACGGAGATATTTCGGTAAGTTTTTGCAAGGTAAGAGTATCGCCGTCAAGGGAAGATAGTTCTTTAACGAGTCCTTCGACCGTTTTTTCGGCATAGTCTGAAGATAACCATTCGTTTTCGCTCGGTAAAATGCTTAAAACTTTTTCTACCTTAACGTTCTTGTAGGCATAAAAAGCCGCGCCGGCGATACCGCCGACCAAAAGTACAATACCTACGAAAATGCCGAGCAGAAAGGATAAAAATTTACCGGGAACTAAATTTGCTTTAACCATATTAACTCCTTATTTTCGATAAACCGCAAAAGTGCAGTTACCGTTTACTTCGTATTCGCCTACGTTTTCGATTGTAAACGAATCGCCTTTCGAAAAATCGATTTCGCCTCTTGCCCATTTAAAGTGTCCGCTACCGTTTAAAAATAAAATGACGTGTTCGTTATCGGTAAACAGTTTGTATCTTTTAGGCGATTTGGCGTAAAGGATTTTTCCGCTTTGGTAAATGTTTGCTCCTTGAACCTTGTTTGCGGTAAAGGGAATTTCGTTTTCGGGTAAAGCGCAAAGTTGTAGCAAAACGTTTTTTTCTTCCGCGTTTGGTTCGGTTATTTTGTTAATTTTCATACGTACATTATAACTCAAATATAAAATGATTGCAAGAATTTACGCATAATTTTTTTTAGCGGTAAATTACGCGCCGTTATTCTAAATTGTCTTCGCCGAAATTCGAATTCGGCGTGTCGTCGTCAGAAAGAAGAAGTTGCGTGCGCGAATCTGAAATTTCGGCAACGTTTTTAAGTTTTCGTTCAATCGTGCGCGTCTTTTTTTCGGCGCTTTCGATGGTGTCTTGCGCTTCTTGTAATTTTTTGCGCGTTTTTTCGAGTATTTTAACAAAATTAGAAAACTCGTGCTTAAACGCCGATAAAAGTTCCCAAAGTTCGCCCGAACGCTTTTCTATCGCCGCCGTTTTATAACCTATTTGCAAAGTGGTTAAAAACGCGCCGAAGTTGGTAGGTCCGCACGCCATAATTCGCTTTGAAGTAAAATATTCGGTAAGCCCCGAAATTTTAAGCGTTTCGGAATAAAGACTTTCGAGCGGCAAAAACATTATTGCAAAATCCGCGGTAAGCGGCGGTAAAATATACTTTTGCGCGATGGTGTCCGCTTGCAGTTTTAACGCGCGTTCGAGATTTTTTTGTGCCTTGTCGGCGGCGTCTTTGTTCATACTTTCGGTGGCTTCTATAAGCCGTTGATATTCTTCGATAGGGAATTTGCTGTCTATGGGAAGATATACCGTTTCGTCGTTTTGCGAAGGGAGAAGTATTGCAAATTCTACTACGGAATTGTCTAAAGGATTTATATGCACGTTAGATTTATATTGCGACGGCGCGAGCATTTGTTCTAACAAAGACGAAAGTTGAACTTCGCCCCAAGTTCCGCGTAATTTTACGTTTGAAAAAACTTTTTTAATGTCGGCAACGCTGCTTGCGAGTTGTTGTACTTCGCCTATGCCTTTATATACCGCTTCGAGCCTTTCGTGTATAAGCGAATACGATTTGTTTAATCTGTTTTCTAAAGTAGACGACAACTTTTCGTCAACCGTTTGGCGTATTTGTTCTAAATTTTTGGCGTTCTGCTCGTTCATATATTTTAATTCGCCGGCAAGAGTTCGCAAAATATCGTTAAGGCGTTGTTCGGTAACGCGGCTTAAATCGTCTATTTTATTGTGCATAGCGTTAAGTTGCGAAGTTTGATTTTTTGCCGAAAAGTCTAAAAAGCCCTGTACGTTTTTAATGTTTTCTTCGGTCATATATCCTATGCGGTCTATCTTTCTTTCGATAAGCGAAAAATCATTGTTCGCGTTTTGATTTTTTGCGTCTTTGAGTTTATAAAAAACGAAAATCGAAAGGATAAGCGTTACGGCGTTTAAAATCAGCGCAATAATTATTAAAACGTCCGTCATAAATTTTCTCCTTGGGTTTGTAAGTATCTTGCTTGGTCCAATAAATATTTTTTATTGTTGAGTGCGGGATTTTTTGCACACTGAATAAGTAAAGCGTGTAATATTTTACCAATATATGCGTCTTTAACGATGCCTTTTAAGTCGTTGCCCGTAATTTTTAAATCTTTTAAAGAAAACGGCGTGTTAGACTGCTTCATTTTATTGTAAATTTCAGTCCAACGCGTAATGGTGGGGCATTCGTTTAAATCGTCTTTGCAACCGGAATAATCGGCTTGTTTTATAAGTAAAATAAGAGGATAAATATCGTGATTTTCTACGATAAAGGCTTTTATTTTGTTTTCTTTCGCTTTACAGTTATAGTCGTACATATGAGTGTCGACGAGCTTTACCGTTTCGTCCGTTATTTTTTTAGGCGCTTTAAGTCTTGTAAGAATGTCTTGCGCTATTTTCGCGCCTTCCGATTCGTGATTATGTTAATTTCCGAAATTTTGATAGCAATACGGCTTGCCTACGTCGTGCAAAAGTGCGGCAAGGCGTACTTTTTTATCTGCGTATTTAACCGCTCTTAAGGTGTGTTCGAGCACGTCGTGATTATGAAAATCCGCTCTTTGCGGCATATCTTTGCCGCAGGCGATTTCGGGTAATATGTAATTTAACACTGTGGTGCTTTCTAAAATTTTAAAAGCGTTGTAATGAGCGTAAGGAATATCGTATTTTTCGTCTGCTGAAAGCATTAGCATAAGTTCGGCAAAAATGCGTTCAACCGAAATTTTGCTTATAAGCGCCGCGTTGAATTTAGCCCCGAAAATAGTCGGTAAATCGGGTGTAAATCCGAGTTGAGCCGCTTGTCTTGCAAGACGCATCAGTCTTAATCCGTCTTCCGAAAAAACTTCGTCGGCGTCGCGCGTGGTCGAAATGATTTTATTCGATATATCTTCGATACCGCCTAAAACGTCAACGTAACTTTCGTTTTTTATATCGTAATATACGGCGTTGCATTTAAAATCTCTGCGCTTTGCGTCATCTTCTATTTTGTCGGTGAATACAACGTCGCTCGGCGTGTGTTCGCCGCGCTTGTATTTATCCGTTCTAAAAGATGTGAATTCTATTTTTACGTCGTCTTTCGATATATTTACAGTGCCCGTGTTTTTATATACGCTTTGCGTCGTAAAACCGCAATTTTCGGCGGCTTTTTCAAAATCGTCGTAAGATACGGGGGCGGCTAAATCCCAGTCGGCGCTGCATTTTAAGCCGCAAAGGCAATCTCTTACCGCGCCGCCTACAACGTATAAAGGAAACTTGCAGTTTTGTGCCAATAATTTAATTGAGTCGGGTATTCTTTCTTTCATAATTTTATTTTAACACATATCTAAATAAATTGCAAATATACGCGATTTTATGTATAATAATATTTGAAGTTTTTATAAAACTTGCACTTTACGTTTAATTGGCGGGTTATTTTTTTTACGTTACGTAAAATTAATGAACTAAAGCGGGCGAGAATATGTTGAATTTTATTTATAATCCTAAATCGGGCGGTAAAAAAGGTTTTAAAGCGTTTGAAAAAATAAAAAAGGTTTTAAACGAAAAGAAAATAGAGTATAGGGTGTTCGAAACAGAAAAAGAAAAGCAGGCTGTTTTTATTGCGAACGAACTTACAAAAGAAGGTGGTTGCGACGTTGTAGTCGTCGGCGGCGACGGTACTTTAAACGAAGTTTTAAACGGTTTTACGAATTTTGAAAATTGTCGTTTGGGTTTAATTCCGACCGGTACGGGTAACGATTTTGCAACGTGCGCAAACATTCCGTTAGAGCCTGAAAAGGCGCTTAATATAATACTTTCGGAAAAAGAAAAATATACCGATTTTATGCAACTTGACGGCGGAGTTAGGGGCTTGAATATCGTAGGTACGGGCATTGACGTAGAAATTTTAGAACGCTGTCGTCGTTCTAAAATATTAAAAGGAAAAGCGCAATATTTAATAAGTCTTATAGTTTCGCTTTTCAAGTTTAAAAATTATAAAACGAAAGCAAAGTTTAACGGAGAAGAAAAGGAATACGACGCGCTTATTTCTTGCGTAGGAAACGGTTGTATGTTCGGCGGCGGTATTAAAATGTGTCCGAAGGCGGTTGTAGACGACGGTAAACTCGATTTTGTGGTAGCCGACGGAGTAAAACGCGGCAAAATTCCCGGCGCGTTTGTAAAACTTATGAAAGGTAGGATTTTAGAACAAGATTTTACCCGTTTCGAACGAGTAGAAAGGGTAGAAGTGTATCCCGAAAATAAGTTTATTATGAACGTAGACGGCGAACTTTACGAAAATTTAGAGTTTAAAGTTTCGATAGTAAAAAATAAATTGCGGATGTTCCGTCCGTAAATAAATTTTTTATTTGACAAAAACGGCAACGTAATGATAAAATTAATATATTAAATGTGTTCACGAAAATTTTTCAAAAGAGATGAAAAATTTTCCGTGAGTTTTAGAAAAACC
>CAYTNZ010000047.1:0-6731 GCA_964439285.1 uncultured Clostridia bacterium
CAATTTTCTTTATCGGTAGAAACAGACAATTTAAAGCCGTTCATAACGTACACGTTTAAACGAAATTTCGTAATCGTATCGGGTTTATCGACGTTAAGAATATCATAAAACTCATCGCTGCCATCACCGCTTAGAACAAACTTATAAATCACCTCTTGCCCGTTGCCTACAAAACGGTGCGCAACCGCCTGATTTATAAGATACAACACGTCGGATGTTCTCGAATCGATAAGTTTATATTCAGCCGCACTTGTATCGCTCGTGCTAAAATCCACGCCCGTCTGAACGGATTTTACATAAATTTCAACATCCGAAGAACGTTCTTCGTTTATTTTGTTTAAGAGCCAATCTTCGGTTTTATCGGTAATAAATCTTAATTTCGCAAGACGTACGATTTTACCTTGCAAATTGCTCGAAAGCGAAATTCTTACATAAATGGTTTTCCCTGCGTTTGCATATTCGGTAATATTAAATTCGACATTTTCCGCGGGATTTTCGCCGCCGTCGACTTGACTAAGCGTAGTGAAAGTTTTTCCGTCGTTTGAAATTTCGATTTTATACATACCGAAAATATTCAAACGAAGTTTTCCCGAAGTTACGCCGTCAGCAACGTCGAAGCGGAATAACATGGCGTCTTTTCCCGTAATCGTTCTGCTTGAGTTTACACCATAAAGTTCGTTAGCGTTGTCGATACTTAAAAGCAATCTGTCGGTAACCTTACTTTCGACAGGAGAAATAGAAACCTGTTTTACCGCTTGCCCCGAAGGAGTAAACTTAAACGATTCTAAAGCACCTTCGCAATTAAACTTAATATACAGCACCCCGTCGAGATTGTTCACGGGAGCCGAATACAGTTTACCTACATTGGAAAGTTGTAAATCTCTATAATTTTTGTTGTCATTAGAGATTTTTACGGTAAGAGCGCCTTCAGTCATCATTGCTATATCGCCCGACGTAATACCGTCTTTAAGATTGATTATATAAACAAATTCGCCCGTTCTTCCGTATTCGGTCATTTCGCCGCCTTTTACGTGAACGACGTCATCATTACCTTTAACCTTTACGATATCCCTTTCGGTCTTATCCGTAATAAGAGTGCATCCGTAAAAATTAACCGTGCTCGTTTCTTCTAAATCGCGCGTACCTATTCTTACGTATAACGGCTCGCCTTCTTTAATATATTTTCCGACATCGAATTCAACGTTTTTAACGCTTGAAGAATAACCTTTATCCATTACGTACCAATATAAATTATCGTTAGACACCTCTATTTGATAATTGCCTGAAACGCGAAGATTAAAGTTTGCTTTTTTAACTTCGGAATCGAGAGAGAATTTATAAATCATATACCCCTTGCCTTCCGCGTATCTAAGTCCTTCTACCTCGTCAATCGTAGTATAATCAGTCGCTTTATATAAAAAGCCCATTTCGTTTCTCGTCATACCCGATTCGAACTCCGCACAGGTTATATCTTTAAATTCGGATTGATAATACTGCTTATAAAGGTCGGCAAGCTGATTGGGAGTTACGGCAACAAAATTATCGCCGATGCTGTCCATAATCGTTTTTGCCGTTGCGGGAGTTTGCCCCCAACCCATAAGCGATACCGAATAAAAGAAAGGACCCGAAGTTTGAACCGACGACAGATAATCTGCGGCAACAGAGCCCTGAATCTGTTTAATAAACAATGTATCGCGGAACAAAAAACTGTCTTCGTTGTCGTTATTAAGCGCCGCAAACGAAGTTTCGTAATAACCGCAATGTACGCTTTTAAGGTTTTCAATCGATTCTGCATAATAAAGGGCATCTACCATATCGTCCTTTAAGGTTCTCATACTACCCGTTTGAATACGATTAAAATACTCGTCCGTCAAAGCGAAAAACTCGCCTCTCGATTCTTTCGGCGGCGTAAACGAAACGTAAGCCACACCCGCTTCGGGCACGGTTAAACCGTCGCACGAAGCCCAATTTTTATTGTAATAACGAATAATGTTGGGATTCGTATCCCATACGGTAGGAGCGATTGTCCAACCTATCGCAACGTTACCGCGATTAGCATTGTCGTACATCGAAGGCATCTGCATTTGCACGTAACTGTTGTTATCGCCCTCACTGAAATTAAAACACACGTAATTTTTCGTAGGGTCGAGAGTAATTTTTTCTTCTTTTACGTTCGACATTTCTTCGTAAGGAAGTCCCGTTGTCCAACTCCAGTTAAAAGATTCGTAACTTACAATCATATACTTATAATTTTGAGTAATGGTTGCGACTAAAGAGCCTTCGTCTGCCTGCAAATACCAAACGCCGAGAACGGGAGTGTTTGCCTTGGTAAGATTGAGAATCGCAAATTCGATTGATGTTTCTTCTTCGGTTGCTTCTGCCGTAAATATTCTATTGTACATAAACAACTTATGCGCTATAGCGTAGTCGAAAGTCGCCGCTTGAAATCCGGGATTATGCACCAACGCGTAATCGGAAACGCTGTCGCCGAATTTATTCAGCGCATAGCGATAAACGTTCATCCACACCGTTCTGTCGGAACGGTCTGCGTCAAGTTTACCCGTAAACTCGTTTGTTTTCATAAACAAAGTCGTATCGCCAAACACGTCGAGCGTTAAGTTGTAATCGTTTTTAAGTTTATTGTACTGCGAATAAGTCAACGCGACGGCTTCGTACTGTCCGCACATCATTACGGTAAGATTTAACACAGCGATATCGGCATAACGACTGTTGTAATTTTGTTTGCCGCTGTTTGTAGCGTCTACAAGTCTGCCGTCGTAAAGCACCGCACCTTTGATTTTTTCGGCGTTATCCACAACCATTTCAAATAGATTCGTATATTCCTTTTTGGTAAACGATTCTTCGTCGGTGTAAGTTTCGTCCAATTTTTCGAACCAGTATTTTGAAGCGTTTATCTGTCCGCCTTCTACAAGTTCGTCGCGAATAACGTACATAGACGCTTTTTTACGGTTAACGTTACCTTGCAACGAAACCGCCATAAACAACTCCGCGTTAGATTTGCCGTCCATAACGATATACTGAATTTCGTCCGCAACGCCGTTTTCGGGTCCGGGAACTGCTTTTGTTTGTGAATAATCATAATTTTGAGTAACGGGTTCGCGTTTGATTTTTTCTACCGAATTTTCGATATCGCACGCAACCTGTAACGGCATAAGAGATAAAAGCATTACAATCGCCAATAAAATTCCTATTGATTTTATTTTCATTATTTTACTCTCCTACGAATTAATAATAACGCCGTACACGTAATAAGCATTGCTATTACGGGAATCGAACTTACGATTGACGAACTACAACCTTCGCTTTTTACAGGTTCGGGATTAGGTTCGTCGGGCACGTCGGGAAGAGTAGGCTTATCATTTGCATCGGGAGCAGGTTGTTCTTCGTCGTAATCGAATCGGTTGTCGTAGTCGGGTTTATCGTCGTCGGAACCTTCGGGAATATTGTCGACTTTAAGCATAAAATCAGACCAAATAAGGTCGTTAGCACCCGTATTCGTTATTTTAACATATACAACGCCGTCGATGCTTTTTTCGATAACGCCGTAATCAACAAAACTCTTTTCACCCGCGCCGCTACACGTCATTGCCGAATAAAAATATTCGTCGGACATCCGACTCGCAACAGATATATCGTAACTACCGTCTACGTTGTTCAAAATAAATTGAAAACCTTTTTTATCGGTATCGAATACAACCCTATATATAACGTAGCCGTTTTGACCGAGTTTTCTATACGGTACGCCGTCGCCAAAGCCCGTCTGGTTTTGATATGCCTCGGTCATCGTATCGACGCCGCCGTAAAGAATTGCCGCCTCGTCCGCGCTGTTTACCGCAATTTTTTCGTCTGTTTTAGTAATGTTTGCATTGTTGAACGAAAGAAAAACGTTAGAGAAAAACGCATCGCCGTTTGCCGCGGCAATTTTAATATAGAGAGTTTTCGAATCTTTAACGGAATCTATATCCATAATTTTTATCGTTCTAGCATAAGGCGTGGCCGAACCGCCCTGACCTTGGGTAAATAAATTAGAAGCCGACTCGAAATTGCCGTCTGCGCTTACCGCTAAATACTCTCCGCCGCCGCAAGCCGTAACGGTAATACCAGCCTTTACGTTAGAAACGGTATCGGGAAGAACGAATTTAAAGATAACGTAAGCATCCGAATTTATAAAATAAGTAGAATATTTTGCATTAATGTAGTAAGTTTTAACGTTTTTGGTATCTACGATATAACGTATACCCGCTTCGGTATCGGGTGTAAGCAATACCCCCTCTTTAACCTCGTAATTATCGGTGTAAACGCCTATTGCGAACACGTAATTTTCGCCGCCCGCTAAAATTACAAGTCTAAACTTATTTTCGACGCCATCGAGCGCATCGTTTGTAGTAAGTTCGAAAAGATAATAACCGCGCTCCGTAGGCGTCATTTCCGTAGATAGTTGAGTGTAAGTTTCGCCTAAATCTTTCGAAACGCTAACCGCAAGCCCCTTACCCGCACGCAATACTAATCTTGCCGAAGTAACGCCGCTCGGCAAATCGAAATCGTAAGCGAGATACTGTCCGCCACTCGTAAATTTACGCGCATTGGCAACTTCTATGCCGCTACCGCCCTGATGTCCGTCTTTTACAAGACCTGAATGCGTCGTTTCGAAATCTTGCTCCGTGCCGAACATATAAAGTTTTTCTTCGGCACTTCCTACGGCAAAATAGTTATTCGCACGCTCCGGTACGTTTACGTTAGCGTTTTCGCCCGTTGCGGGATTGGTAACGGGTTCTTCATCAGAGCCAGTAACTGAAAGATTTACCAAAAAAGCCGTAGCCGAACTTTCTGCCTCCACCGCAATATAAACTATAGAAGCGCCGTCAACAGTCATCGTTCCTATAGAAGAAAAATCGAAAAACGTTTCGCCTTCGACACTCCACGTAAGTTTAAACGGAGAACTGTTTGCCCCGTTTGCCGAAGCCGACAAAGTTTTAACGCCGCCTTCCAATACAAACGCGAATACGGCGCGCTCGCCGCTCTCGAGTTGAATAGTGTTATAAGTAGAATTATGCAAATAGCACAATATTCCCGACGTTTCGGAATAAAGATACTTCATTTCGCTCTCGGTTGCGGGAGTTATGGTTACCCCTTCTTTTAATTCGTTTAAGCGAACCTTCGGGACTAAGTTTGTAGACAAGCCTACGGAACCGAGAAGTACGGTCGAAGTTTTAGGAGAACGACGTACCGTAAACTTATTGTTTGAGGCAGAAAGCGCGTTATCTTCCGTTAAAAGATAAGGCGTAGCGATAAACGCGCGCTGCGGTGCGGTTGTGGTTACTTCGGTAAAATCAGAAGTGCCGTCTGCCTTAACTTCTACCATATAATCGCCTTGCGCAACCGAAAATTTTATTATTGCGAACGTTGCGCCGTCATCGAGATCGAAATCGAATTCTACAGAATTTTGATTACCGTTTTTGATATGCACGTATCCTTGATACATTTGCAATCCCGTACTTGCGTTGCCCGTATATCTTGTTAAAGAATCTAAGCTGTTCGTATCTATATAAGCGTTTGTAATATCGACGGGAATATTAGATTCGTCGCTATCTCCGTCGCCGCCGCCATCTCCGCCTTCGTCGAGGTTGTCAATCGTAGGCGTAACAGATAAATCAATTAAAAACGTTTCGTTTTGCGTTGCAGTTTCTACCGCGATATATAAAACGCTCGCTTCGCTTACGTCTATTTCGCCGCTGTCTTCTACGTCGAAATAATCCGTTCCGTTCGTACTGTACAAAAGTTTAGCAGCACCGCCGACACTATTTATATCGGCATTGACGGTTTTTGTGTTTTTTACCAAACCGAACGCGTAAACCGCACGCTCGCCCGATTTAATATGCACGGTGTGCATGCCGCTGTTATAATTATAATACCCTACGTTCGAGGTAAAAGACTGCAGATAAAGCGAATGATTCTCTGTATAAGGTGCAATAGTTACGTTTTCTGAAAGAGCCGGAAAAACGTTAGTACTTACCGTTACCGAATTCAACAATACGGTATATCCCGAACAAGACAAACGTATTGTTATTTTTTTATCGGATGAAGTAAGCGCGTTTGTCAAATCGTACACGACGTCTATATATTCAGTAACCTTTGACAAAGCCTGAACTTCTGTAAATTCGCCGCCTTCAGCCTTAACTTCAACTTTTATATCGCCCTGCGATTTTGTAAGTTTAAGCGTTGCGCTTGTTACCGAATCTAAAAAATCGTAATCGAATTCTACGGTATCGCTACCCGTTATATGTATACAACTGTTATACGAAACAGCACCCGTATACCTGTTTGCCTTATTAGGTCCGTCCGTTCTTATGTACGAATAAGTTATGCCGGTATCTTCGGCATCGGCAAAGAGCGCAAGTCCGCCGAAAAGTACAGACGTTGAAATTGACAATATAAATATCAAAGTTAACGTAAAAAGCAATGATTTTTTTCTCATAATAAATTCCCCTTAAAAATTTTAACCTTTTATTGCTCCAAGACTTATACCGCCCATTATGCCCTTAGAAAATATCGTAAAGAACACAAGGTTAGGTATTGCCGCAAGAACAAGAAGTGCCATATTATACCCCAAATCGGTAGCGCCGCCGCTAATCGTTACGCTGCTTAAAATAGCAACCGAAAAGGTATGCTGTTCTTGCGTTAAAAACAGCGACGCGATAACCGTTTCGTTC
>CAYTNZ010000048.1:0-6705 GCA_964439285.1 uncultured Clostridia bacterium
GACGACTCGCTCGTACGCGGTACGCAAATGCGCGGCATGGCAGACGCTCTTTATAACAGCGGTGCGAAAGAATTGCACGTAAGGCTCGCATGCCCCCCTATTTTATACGGTTGCCCTTATTTAAACTTTTCGCGTTCCAATTCGGATATGGAACTTATCGCACGTAAAAAGATTTATCAGTTCGAAGGAGAAAAGGCAGAAGAAAAGCTCGACGTTTACGCCAATCCCGATTCGCCCGAATACGCGGCGCTCGTAGAATCGATTAAAGACGAATTACATTGCACGTCGCTAAAATATCATCGTCTTGACGATATGCTCGCGTCTATGAAACTGCCTTCTTGCAAGTTCTGCACTCACTGCTGGAACGGCAAAGGCTAAAAACGCGAATAATTCAACATAGAAAAACTTTTGATTTTCACATCATAAAAAAAACGTTAAAAAAACATCTCTGCGGTCGCGACCGCAGAGATGTTTTTTATAAAAATAAAATCAAAATTAAATTTTAGGAATACCGTTAAAACCCTTTTGTAAATCGTCATCGGTGGGAATATAGTCGCTCATTTTTCCGTCGTTGAATTTTTGATAAGCAGCCATATCGAAATATCCCGTTCCCGTCAATCCGAAAACTATAGTCTTTTCTTCGCCAGTTTTTTTACATTTAAGCGCCTCGTCTATAGCAACGCGAATCGCGTGTGCCGATTCGGGAGCAGGAAGTATTCCTTCGACTCTCGCAAATTGTACGGCGGCTTTAAAAACTTCCGTTTGCGTAACCGCCCTTGCGTCTAACAATCCTTGATAACGAAGTTCGGAAAGAGTACTCGTCATACCGTGATAACGCAGTCCGCCCGCGTGATTTGCCGACGGAATAAATCCCGAACCTAAGGTATACATTTTTGCCAAAGGACAAACTTTACCCGTATCGCAATAATCGTAAACGTATTTTCCGCGAGTAAGCGAGGGACACGAAGCAGGCTCTACGGCAATAAATTTATAATCGGCTTTTCCTTGCAGTTGTTCCGCCATAAACGGCGCTATAAGTCCGCCGAGATTAGAACCGCCGCCCGCGCAACCGATAATAGTATCCGCTTTAACCCCGAACTTATCGAGCGCGGCTTTAGTTTCGAGTCCTACGACAGACTGATGCAACAATACTTGATTTAAAACGCTACCCAAAACGTAGCGATAACCTTCTTTCGACGCTGCCGTTTCTACCGCTTCGGAAATTGCGCAACCGAGCGAGCCGGAAGTTCCGGGAAATTCTTCTAAAATTTTTCTTCCTACGTTTGTTGTATCTGAAGGCGACGGAGTAACGTTTGCGCCGTACGTTCTCATAACTTCGCGTCTGAACGGCTTTTGTTCGTACGAAACTTTTACCATAAACACTTTACAATCAAGCCCGAAATACGAACACGCCATTGCAAGCGCAGTACCCCACTGCCCCGCACCCGTTTCTGTTGTTACGCCTTTTAATCCTTGCTGTTTAGCGTAGTACGCCTGAGCGATAGCCGAATTCAATTTATGAGAACCGGACGTGTTATTACCTTCGAATTTATAATATATTTTAGCAGGCGTGTTAAGTTCTTTTTCAAGACAATAAGCGCGAATTAAAGGCGACGGACGATACATTTTATAAAAGTTACGAACCTCTTCGGGAATTTCTATATACGGCGTGGTATCGTCTAATTCTTGCATAGCCAATTCTTTGCAAAACACCTTAGAAAGTTCGTTTAACGTAATAGTTTTTTTCGTTTCGGGATTTAATAACGGCGCAGGTTTATTTTTCATAAACGCCCTTAAATTCAACCATTTTTCAGGCATTTCTTTTTCGTCGAGATATATTTTATAAGGTATTTCGTTATTCATAATGTTTTATTCTTCCTTGGTGCAATCGTTTTTTATAATTTTCGTTGCGATAAGTATTCTCATTACCACAACCGAAATAATAATTCCGGCTGCACCTTGCAACAGGTTAAACGGTACGTTTAAAATTGCCACCGCCGCGGTTTCAAAAAACAATATTTCGTAAAAGAAATAACCAAACGCCATAATAACCGCGCCCGCGATCCCTGCTATAATTTCGGCAATTACAGCTTTTTTCGTTAATTTGAACATTAATTTATATATAAAATAAGCGATTAACGCCATCGCGGTTTTAATTATCAACGTACCGGGCGCGTATGCGATATATCCGAACAAATCGGCAAGAGCAGAACCTATTCCCGCCGCTATAACCGCGCAAACGGGATCTAAAATGAAAACGGCAAGCAATATAAACGCATCGCCGAGATTTACGTATCCGAGCGGAAGCGGTATCCTTATAAACATAGTCGCAACGACAATCAAAGCCATAAACAAAGCAGTTAAAACAATTTTTTTAGTAGTTAAATTTTTCATAATATTAAATCCTTTTTATAATATTTTTTTATTTTAAATTAAAGTACGTTTCTTTACACCATCGAAAAACAATTTTTTCGTTCATAATATAATCTCCTTCACGTATAAAACAATTACTTAAAACAGTAATACTCTAAAACAAAATCCCGAAGAACAGAAAAATATTTTTCTGTTCTTCGGGACGATAAAAACAATATCGCGGTGCCACCCGAATTGACTTTTAAAATCATAAAAATAATTACGATTATAATAAAAGCCCTCTTTATAGTACGTACCATCATACGCTCTGCGTTTTTACGGGTGCAGTACCCGTCGATTGCTACTTGCGCAAATACCGCGCGTTCGTTCGCCCTTAGGAGTCCATTCGAAATCGCGCTTAGTATTGCAATCGCACCGCCTGCAACTCTCTTGAAAAAAGTATGCGAAATTTACTTACTCTCCGTCAACGGTTTATATTTTATTTATGTTTGTATTATACTCTCAAAAAAAGCAATTTGTCAAGCGTTTGAAAAATAATTTTTTTAATTTTTTACATTTTTTATTTAAAACGAAAAACTACGCTTCGTAATTATTATTGTCGTACGCTCTGTCGGACGAATAAAGATTAAATTCTTGTTCTAAATCGAAATTGTCGGCACTGTCGTATGCCGCGAGTTTAGAAACCGACACCTCGTAAGCGGTCATGGTTTTTACTTCGTAATCGGAAATTTTTTTCTGATACTCTCTGCTCTGTATCCTGCCCGAAAGCGCTATTTTATCGCCGACCTGCAAATTTTTAACGAATCTCGCGTTTCTGCCCCAAGCGATGCAAGGTATATAATCGGACTTATTATAAGCCCTGTTTACCGCAATTAAAACGTCGGCTATTTCGCGATTGAAAGGCGTAGTACGATAAACGGGCGGCTTGCATATATATCCGCTTAACACTATACTGTTCGGGTTTTTAGAAAGCGGCGCATCCGCGAGTTCGCGTACGAAAACGGTAAGCATCAATCGCGATTTACCGTTTTCGATTTTATTATAAGAACGAAACTGTCCTAACGCGCAAAGCGTTGCCCCTACCTTTAAATCGCCGTCGGAAATAAGCCGTTCCGAAACGGTTACGGGCAAAATATCCGCCTGCCCCGAAAGGCGAGTAACTTTTACGCTTAAATCGTAAAATCCTTCGCCGTAAACCTCGTGAGAAAAAGCCGCCTCGCTCACCACTTCGCCGATAATAAAAACCTTGTTGTTTTTCTCGCTGTTGTAATTCATAAAATCCTCCAAAATTGTTTTTCGTCGCTATAATTAAATAGCCTTTTTATATTTTCATGCGGTAACGTTTTTAATTTGTCGTCCCGTAGAATCCATCGTATACCCGTCGCGATATATAAGTTCGCCTATCGGCACGAACGTATACCCTTTATTTTTAAGCGTATCTAAAATTACGGGCAATGCTTCGGCGGTATGCAATCCGTTGTTATGGCAAAGAATTATACTCCCTTCTCTTACCCTGTTTATAACGCGCATCGCTATCTCGTTAGCAGAAAGATTTTTCCAATCTAAACTATCGACGTCCCACTGAATAGTAAAAAGTCCCATATCCGTTGCGGTTTCGATTAATAAATCGTCGTAATCGCCGTAAGGCGGACGAAACAGTTCGACCTTTTTGCCCGTTATTTTTTCTATCGCTTGCGATGACGAAGTAAGTTCCGCCATTATTTTTTCTTTCGCAAGTTTCGACATTTTCGGATGAGTTGCCGAATGCGTGCCTATTTCGTTACCCGATTCGTCTATCTTTTTTACGTATTCGGGATATTTGTTCGTCCAAAATTCGACCATAAAAAAGGTAGCGCGCACGTTTTCGCGTTTTAAAGTTTGCAAAAGACTATCCGTATAATCGACGCCCCAAGCGCAATCGAACGAAATAGATATTTTCTTTTCGCTTGTTTCGACGCTGTAAATAGGTAGTTTTCTTACCGTTTGGTTAAAATAAACGGCATATGCTCCCGTATAATGCAAAGTTATACAAAGCGCGACTATCAGTGCAAACGCCCCGAAATTCAATAAAACGTTTTTAGCCGAAACTTCAACCGATTTCATTTTTACACCTATAATTTTATCTTTTTTAAAACAACGAAAAATCGAACGTTTTGTTGCTTTTTGTCTTAATTTAGCGTTTTTAAAAATATACACCGCACCGTTAACCTACGGCGTTTTGCATTAACAATGCTTTCGGTTTATTTTATGTTGTTTCTTTTTACAATATGCAAACAATTAAATCATTACAAAAAGGCAAAACCACGCCGCGCGGAAATTTCCGCGCGGCGTGGTTTTGCCTTTCGTTATATTTTACGTAATATTTAATTGTTTTACCAGACGATTACACTAAATATTTCAGCGACCAAAAAGTTTTGGCTTTCGCTCCTTTTTTAAGTTTAACGCTTTTACCTTTTGCCGTTCTGTCTTCAATCGAAACGTCTTCTTCGGTGTCAGCCATACAGAAAGTATCGTCATCCATTTTTACGGCTATCTTATAAGGCATCGTTACGTAATCGGCGTAAATAACCTTTCTGTTCGAACCGAGGTCTGCTATTTTAACGCCCTTTCTATATCTTGCCATAGGGTCGATTTGCGAAACGATAACGCGTTTTAAGGTATTTCCGTCCGTTCCGATTAAAATTTCGCCCCCGTCTTCTATTTGTCCTGCATACACAACCTTATCGCCGTCGCCCAAAGCGATACCGCGAACGCCGGCAGAAATTCTGCCTTGTGCCGGAATATCGTTTTTGTAAGCGTTAAGGCACATACCGTTTTGAGTTACGAAAAACAAAGTAGTGGTGGGTTCGGGATCGTCTTTTTCTATGCCGATAATCTCGTCGCCCTCGTTTACTTTAGCGGCTTGGAACGCGTATTTTAAAATATTGTATTCTTTCCAATCGGTTTTTTTAACGTAGCCGAGTTTCGTATAGAACAACAAACTTCCTTTCGGCATCTTTTCGCCGACTTCGTAAAAAGCAATCGGCTTTTCGTCTTTTAATGCGTCGGGGCAAAGGTCTTTATATTTAACGCCCTTGTCTTTTAGTTTGCCGACTTCGACGTCCGCCATATCTATTTTATAGCAATTACCTAAATTGGTAAACGAATAAACTACTTTATCGGACGACGTTTTTAACATTGTAAGTATTATATCGTCTTCGCTCGATTTTTCGTTTATACTCTTATCCGACATATTGTAATTCTTTTCAGAAACGCATTTAACCTTACCCGAAGCCGTATATGCGAGAATACAATTAACGGCAGGTTTAACGTCGTCGAATTTTTCCACTTTGATTTCTTTTTCGTCAAATACAAGCGCGGTTTTTCTTTCGCTCTTATACAGTTTTTTAATTTCTCTAAGTTCGTCTTGAACAACCTGCATTTGCAATTTTTTACTGTCTACTATGGCTTGCAAACGAGCGATAAGTTCTTTTAATTCTTTTAATTCTTGTTCGAGTTTAAAAATTTCTAACTTGGTAAGGCGAGCAAGTCTTAAATCGAGAATCGCTTGGGCTTGACGCTCCGAAAGAGAAAATCTTGCTCGCAATTTTTGTCTTGCGTCGGGCACGCTTTCCGCTTTTTTGATAATTTCGATAACCTCGTCGATATTTCTTACCGCAATAATCAAGCCTTCTAAAATATGACAACGCTCTTTTGCCTGATTAAGTTCGAATTTCGTACGACGAAGCACCACTTCGCGCTGATAAGCAACGTAATATTTTATTATGTCTAAAAGTCCTAACTGCTGAGGTTTGCCTTCTGCAATCGCGACCATATTTATACCGAACGTACATTCTAAATCGGTATATTTATACAACGCGGCAAGAATTTTGTCTACGTCTACGTCTTTTTTTACTTTAATAACCGCACGCATACCGCTTCTGTCCGATTCGTCGGTTATTTCGCTTATTCCGCCTAAAAGCTCTTTCTTTTCTTCTCTTAAATCGGCTATTTTAGCAAGCAAGCGCGATTTATTAACCTGATAAGGAAGTTCGGTAATAACTATAAGTTTTTTATCGTTATCCCCTTCTTCGACGTTGATTTTCGCGCGCATGGTAATTTTTCCGCGCCCCGTTTCGTACGCCTGCAAAAGTTCGTTCGCGATGATGTAACCGCCCGTGGGAAAATCGGGTGCTTTTATGTGTTTCATCATTTGAAAAAGGGTAATTTTAGGATTATCTATATACGCCACTACCCCGTCGATAACTTCGCCTAAATTATGCGGCGGAATATTCGTAGCAAGCCCTACCGCAATACCCGACGCACCGTTTACCAAAAGGTTAGGAAATCTTC
>CAYTNZ010000049.1:0-6641 GCA_964439285.1 uncultured Clostridia bacterium
ACTTTCGATGAAGTGGTTTAAAGATAATTTCTATTTTAGAGAAGATAAAGAATTAGACGACGTTTATAAACTCATAAACGAAGATATCGCCGAAATATCCATAGGAGCAGAAGGACTTTTATATCTTCCTTATCTTATGGGTGAACGCACTCCGCATCTCGATGCGGACGCAAAAGGCGTTTTTTTCGGAATAAGCCCGAGACACACGCGAAAACATTTTGCTCGCGCCGTTATGGAAGGGGTTAGTTATTCGCTTTTAGATTGTTTAAATATCGTTTTAGAACTCGGACAAATTCCAAAAGAAATAAGAATAGGCGGTGGCGGAGCAAAGAGTAAAGTTTGGAAACAAATGATAGCGGATATGTTCGGCTGCGAAACGGTAACTACAAATTCGGGCGAGACGGGCGCTCTCGGCGCTGCGATACTTGCAGGAGTTGTGTCAGGCATTTACGAAAACGTTGTTTCGGCGTGCCGAAATATGATTAAAATTACCGAAAAATATATTCCGGATTTAAAAAAAAACGAAAGAATATAAAAAATATTACCGCATTTACGGCGGTTTATATAATTCGTTAAAAAATAATTATAAGGAGCTTGGTAAAGTATTATGATGAGATTACCCGAAGTAAAAATAGGAATCGTTGCTGTATCTCGCGATTGTTTTCCGATAAGTCTTTCTAAGGCGAGAAAAGAACGCGTGATAAAAGAGTATAAACAGGATATTTATAATTGCTCGGTTATCGTAGAAAACGAAAAAGACGCGCTCTGCGCATTGGACGAAATTAAAGCGGCAGGTGTAAACGCGCTCGTCGTGTATTTGGGAAATTTCGGACCGGAAGCGCCTGAAACGATGCTCGCACAAAAATTTACAGGTCCCGTAATGTTTGTTGCCGCGGCAGAGAAGAGTAAAAATAATCTTATAGACGGCAGGGTCGACGCGTATTGCGGAATGCTGAACGCGAGTTATAATTTAAAATTAAGAGGGGTTAAAGCGTATATTCCCGAGTACCCCGTAGGTACGGCTGAAGAGGTTGCTTTAATGATTAAAGATTTCGAAAAAATCGCTCGTGCTCTTATAGGTATAAAAAAACTTAAAATATTTTCGTTCGGTCCAAGACCGAGAGATTTTTTCGCGTGCAATGAGCCTATTAAAGGACTTTACGATATCGGCGTCGAAATCGAAGAAAACAGCGAACTCGATTTGTTCGAGACTTATAACGCTCATAAAAACGATGCTCGTATTCCCGAAGTCGTTGCCGATATGGAAAAGGAACTCGGTAGCGGTAATTTGTATCCGGGGATACTTGTAAGACTTGCTCAATACGAAATAACCTTACTCGACTGGTATAAAGAGCATATCGGAGTGAGCGACTTCGGCGTGTTTGCAAATAAATGTTGGCCCGCTTTTCAAACTCAGTTCGGGTTTGTGCCTTGCTACGTAAACGGAAGACTTGCCGCAAAAGGCATACCCGTTGCTTGCGAAACGGATATTTTCGGCTCGCTTACCGAGTTTATTATAGGTTGCGTTTCCGAAAAACCCGCTATGCTGCTCGATATTAACAACACCGTACCTGCCGACTTGGCTGTCGAAATTAAAAACTATAAAAACAGCGATTTGTTTATGGGATTCCATTGCGGAAACGGCAGCCATTGCCTTATGAATAACCCTAAAATGCAATATCAGCGCATTATGAAACGCTCGTTAGAACCCGACGGCGAGCCCGATATTACTCGCGGCACGTTGGAGGGCGATATTATTGCGGGAGATATAACGTTGTTCCGTTTGCAAAGCAGTGCCGATACGTCGTTAAAAGCGTATATTGCCGAAGGCGAAGTTATCGATATTCCTACGCATTCGTTCGGAACTACGGGTGTTTTTGCCGTAAAAGAGATGGGAAGATTTTATCGCCACGTGCTTATAGAAAAAAATTATCCGCATCACGCAGGCGTCGCACAAGGAAAAGTGGGTAAATACCTTTTCGAAGTAGTTAAACTTTTAGGAATTTGCGACGTGTGTTCGCCGCGCCCCGCAAACGTTTTATATCCTACGGAAAATCCGTTTTAAAGAGAACTCTGATTTTTGAGTTTTACGCAATATATAAAAATTTTAAATAAACGAAAAAAACGCCGATTAAAACATCGGCGTTTTTTTTGAACTATTATTTAAAGTTAATGTAAAAAGTTTTAAATTATTAAATTTCGTCGATAAGAGTTAAAGACTTTTCGTCACGCATCTTATTAGACATTTCGATAAACTTTTCTACGGGTACGTTGTAAAGGTTTTTACCCGTTCTCGTATTTAACGAAAGTGTGTGTTCGACTGCTTCTTTATCGCCGACAATGATAACGTAAGGTAAACGCTCTTTTTTAAACTTTTTGATTTTTTCCTTCATATTGTTGTCGGAATAATCTACTTCGAAACGTATTTTATTTTTTCTGAATAAATCGGCAAGTTCTTTGGCGTATTCGTTGTGCTCGCTACGAATAGGAACTATTCCTACTTGTACGGGCGAAATCCAATAGGGGAACGCGCCTTTGAATTGTTCTATTAAAATACCCAAGAAACGTTCTAACGAGCCGTAAATTACACGGTGGATTATAACGGGCGTTTTTAATTCGCCGTCGCTGTCGGTGTACCGAATATCGAAGTTTCAAGGAAGTTGAAAATCAAGTTGAATAGTACCCATTTGCCATTGACGTTTTAACGCGTCTTGCATCATGATATCGATTTTAGGACCGTAAAACGCACCGTCGCCTTCGTTGATATCGTAACCGTCTTCGCCGTAGCGATTGTCGAGAATTTGTTTGAGCGCTTTTTCCGCTTTATCCCAAAGAGCAACGTCGCCCATAAAATCGGCAGGACGGGTAGAAAGTTCGGGACGATAGGTAAGTCCGAAAATATTGTAGAACAAATCGGCTATATCCAAAATATCGTTAACTTCGTCGTAAATTTGGTCTTCGGTTATAAAGTTGTGCGAATCGTCTTGGCGGAACATTTGCACTCGTAAAAGTCCGTTTAATTCGCCCGATTTTTCTTTTCTGTGCAAAACGTCGCAATCGGAATATCTTAACGGTAAATCTCTGTAACTTCTCGGTTTTCTTTTGTAAACCAAAATCGAGTTGGGGCAGTTCATAGGCTTTACGCCGTAGGTGGTGTTTTCGTCGACGGGAATGGTGAACATATTGTTTTTGTAATGGTCCCAGTGTCCCGAAGTTATCCAAAGCGAGTTTGCGTTGATAAGTGGCGAAGAAATTTCTTGATAGTCTCTCGCTTCGTGTTCTTCGCGCCAAAAATCGAGAATAAGGTTAAACAATTTCCAACCCTTAGGTAGCCAATAGGGCATACCGGGCGCGGTTTCGTCCATAAAGAACAAGTCGAGTTGCGGACCGAGTTTTCTATGGTCTCTTTCTTTTGCTTCTTCTAAAAAGTGTAAATGCTCTTTTAGTTCGTCTTTGTTTTTAAATGCAAAAACGTAAATTCTTTGTAAAATATCTCTGTGCTCGTCGCCGCGCCAATACGCGCTCGAACAAGATTTTATTTTAAACGCGCAATTTAAAAGTTCTTGCGAGTTTTCAACGTGCGGACCTTTGCATAAATCGATAAAATCGTCGCCGGTATAATATACGCTTATCTTTTCGCCTGCGGGAAGGTCTTTTATAAGTTCTACTTTAAAAGGTTGGTCGGCAAAAAGTTCGAGCGCCTTTTCTTTAGAAACTTCTTCGTAGGTAAAGTTTTCTTTGCGTTTTAAAATTTCGCGCATTTTATTTTCGATTGCTTCGAAATCGTCGGTTGTTATCGTTTTGGGTAAAAGGAAATCGTAATAAAAGCCATCGTCGATAGCAGGACCGATAGCGAGTTTTGTGTTTTCTTTGCCGTAAAGTTCGACAACCGCTTTCGCTAAGATATGAGCGAGCGAATGACGGTAACACGAGTTGAAAAGTTCTTTGTCCATAAATACCTCCCAAATTAGCGACAGTATAAAGTCGCAAAAAATAAAAAATCCTTAAATCGAAACAAAATATCTCGATTTAAGGACGCAATTACAAAAAAGCGCGGTTCCACCTTAATTGCATAAAAAATTTTTTATGCCACTCTTTTTCATATTAAAATTTAAAATTAAAGCGGTTTCGTTTAATTATTTTCATACCGTAATTTCAGCGGTAAACGGCTCTCTAAAATGACTTACAATTAACTACTTGTCTTTAAAGTATAATAAGCATACACCAAAAATTTTGCTTTGTCAAGTGTTTTTAATAAGTTAAAATTCAGTATGTTTACTTGATAAAATAATGCCGATGTGCTACAATAAATAAAAGAAAATATAGGTTGAATATATTTTTATAAGCGATGAATAAAAAGTCGTTGAAAACGGTAAAATCGTAGTGCTTTTATATAAATAAAGCGTTGGTTTTTCGCAAATAAAAAATAAAAATAAAAGTAAAAGTAAAAGGAAAAGGAAGACTTTTTAATGACGATAGATAAATTAGACGATATAATAAAAAAACAACGCGCGTTTTTTTTAAGCGGCGTTACTTTGCCTGTCGCATTTCGTATAGAAACGTTGAAAAAATTATATTCGACTATAAAAAAGTACGAAAAAGAGATAGAAACTGCTCTTTATGCCGATCTCGGTAAAAGCGATTTCGAAAGTTATATGTGTGAAATAGGGTTGGCACTTTCCGAAATAAATTATTTAATTAAACACGTAAAAAAATTCGCAAAAGAAAAAACGGTTAAAACGCCGCTTGCGCAGTTTTCGGCTAAAAGTTACAAAAAACCTTCGCCGTACGGCAACGTGCTTATTATGAGTCCTTGGAATTATCCTTTTTTATTAACGATAGACCCTATTGCCGACGCGATTGCGGCAGGCAATACGGCAGTCGTAAAACCGAGCGCGTATTCGCCGCAAACGAGTAAAGTTATCGAAAAAATTATCGAGGAATGTTTTTTACCCGAATACGTTGCCGTAATTTCGGGTGGAAGAAAGGAAAACGCCGCTCTTTTAGAAACCAAGTTCGATTTAGTGTTTTTTACGGGCAGTCAAAACGTGGGTAAAGAAGTCCTTCGCCGCAGCGCCGAGCGTTTAACGCCTGCGGTATTAGAACTCGGCGGTAAAAGCCCGTGCATCGTAGACGGCAGCGCAAAAATCAAACTTGCGGCAAAAAGAATAGTATTCGGCAAGTTTTTAAATTGCGGACAAACGTGCGTCGCACCCGATTATATCCTTTGCGATAGTTCAGTAAAAGAGCAACTTATAAAAGAAATAATAAATCAAATTAAATTACAATACGGCGATAACACGCTTAAAAACGTAAATTACGGCAAGATAATAAACGATAAGCATTTCGAGCGTATAATCGGTTTAATAGATAAAGAAAAAGTGGTTTTCGGCGGCAATTTTAATTTCGAAATGCTTAAAATAGAGCCGACGGTAATGGATAACGTAACCGAAAAAGACGCGGTTATGCAAGAAGAAATTTTCGGTCCGGTGTTGCCCGTGCTTACGTATAACGATTTCAACGAAGTATACGAGTTTTTGAAAGATAAGCCTAAACCGTTGGCGTTGTACTTGTTTTCCGAAAACAAAAAGCGTATTTTAGAAGTAACTTCTCGGTGTGCTTTCGGCGGCGGTTGTATAAACGATACGATTATCCATTTAGCGACGAGCGAAACGGGCTTTGGCGGAGTGGGCGAAAGCGGTATGGGTTCGTATCACGGGAAAGACGGTTTCGACGCGTTTTCGCATACTAAAAGCATAGTAAATAAAAAAACTTTTATAGATTTGCCGATGCGTTATCAGCCGTATAAAAAACGCAATAAAAAACTTATACGTTGGTTTTTAAAATAATCGGCATTTATAACGTATCGAAAAAAATACTTTCATATTCGATAAATCACGACAAAATTATATAAATTTCGCCTTTCGTTATAGTTTACAATACAATGTGTTATAAACTTGTGTACAAGTTTTTATAATGTTTTCGAGTTTATAAAACGTATTTTAAAGGTGGCGGATATGGCGCGAAAAATCGTAATAACTTCGGGTAAAGGCGGAGTAGGCAAAACGACTCTTGCGGTAAATCTCGGTATAAGATTGGCAATGCAGGGCGAGCAGGTTATTATTTGCGATACCGATTTCGGACTTAACAACGTAGACGTCGTGTGCGGAGTAGAAGGCTCAATTCGTTACGACATAGTAGACGTTATCGAAGGGCGATGCCGCGCTCGACAAGCGCTTGTCAGGCATCCTCAGTATTCTAATTTATATATTTTAACGTCAAATAAAAATAATTCCGAAAAATATATTTCGCCGCAAGCGGTAAGGCTTGTTTTAGATAATCTCGCGTCGCGTTTCGATTATATTTTAATAGATAGCCCTGCGGGTATAGAAAACGGTTTTCATCGCGCGGTTGCGTCTGCCGACGAAGCGCTTGTAATAACAACGCCGCACGTGTCTGCGCTTAGAGATGCCGACAAAGTTATATCCGTTTTAAAAAGTTATAAATTAAAAAGCATTGAACTTGTTATAAATATGGTACGCGGCGATATGATAATCGACGGCGAAATTTTATCGCCGAAAGAAATAGCCGATATATTAAAAGTATCGCTTATAGGGGTAATTCCGCAAGACGACGGTGTG
>CAYTNZ010000050.1:0-6606 GCA_964439285.1 uncultured Clostridia bacterium
TTTTTATACCACCACTCCAAGTGGTGGTTAATTTTTGTTTGCTAAAGCCACAAATTAAGTCCGCTCGAAACTATTCGTTATCGAGCGGACTTTTTTAAATTTTTAAAATATACGACTTTTACTAAAAAACGGCAATTTTTAACCTGCGATTATTTCAACATCGCCGACAAAATTTTTTGTTTAAACTCCGACCGAGCGCCGTACTCTCGCGGCAACTTTTCGCCGCAATAAAAATCGCCGCAAATTACTCCGTTTTTTAAAATAACGGCACGATTTGCAAGCATATGCGCCTCCTCTACGTCGTGCGTTACGAAAACCACGGTCTTTTTATTCTCTTTCAAATTTTCGGCAAAATCGTTTATCATTTGAATTTTCACCTTTAAATCGAGAGAAGAAAAAGGTTCGTCCATAAGCAAAAGGTCCGCGTCGTACAAAACTCCCCTTGCAAAAGCCGCACGTTGAGCCTGTCCGCCCGAAAGATGCTTAGGATACGCGTTTAATTTATCGTAAATTTTTAATTTTTTAGATATGTTTTCAATTTTTTCTTCGTTTTTATTAACCAAAAGAAGATTTTGTTTTACGGTAAGATTAGGAAAAAGATTGGGTTTTTGAAATACGTACGAACATTTTACTTTATCGACTTCGCCGCTATAATCTGTAAGGTTAGCCAAAATATTCAAAAGCGTTGTTTTTCCCGAACCAGATTCGCCCAAAATACAAGTAATTTCGTTCTCTTTTATTTCTAATGACAAACCGTTAAAAACCGAAAGTTTAGAATAATTTTTAAAAACGTTACAAAGTTTAATCATTTTCCGCCTCCGGTTTATCCCATTTAAACGCAAATTTTAAAACAACATAAAAAATAAATTCTATTATAAGCCCTAAAATTATCGCAACGAGAGTAAGCGCGGCAAGCCGCGGAATATCGAAAAGAATACCTGCGGCATATTGCATCATACCGCCTATACTCGTATACGAATACGCCATAACTTCGGCTGAAATCATAAGTTTTATCCCAAACGAAATATTACTCCCCGTATTCGACAATACAGAAGGCGCAATCATAGGAAAATACACTTTAAAAAGTTTTTGACGCTTTGTTAAATTAAATACTTTAACGGTGGCAACGATATCGTCGTCGATACGCTTAAAAGCGACGTTGAATTGCGCGTAAATCATAGGAAAAAGCACTAAAACCGCAACTATTATCGGCGCGGTGGTTTTGTCGGTAAAAAACAAAATAAGCACTAAAACAGCCATCGTAGGTAGCGTTCGCACAACCGCGATTATAGGTTTTAAAAACAAGTCGAAATTTTTTAAAGCTCTGCCTACCGCCGCGCAAAATCCCGCTAAAACGAAAGATATCAAAAATGCCCACAGCGTTTTTAAAAGCGTTTTTAAAAGCGCGCGCCAAAACAAGCCTTCGGTTAAAACTTTACCCAAAGCGGAAAGCGTTTTAGAAAAACTCGGCAAAAGATATTCGTTTTTTATACTAATTTCGGCAATCCACCCAAAAAGCCACATAGCGACAAGCGCGGCAGCACCTAAAAGCACAGACGGCAGATGTTTTTTTAAATATTTTTTCATAATGCGAAATAGCAATATACTACAAAATAAATTTATTTATCAATATAAAAGAAAGAATCGGCAGGCGTTCCCCAAGCGTTATTCGATATCGCGTTTAATTTTTCTAAATACGATAAAACGGCGGTTTTGCTTTCCGACGCAGAAACAAATTCGATAGCGCAATTTTCTATTACTTGTGCGTTTAAATTATTAGCGGTAAACGTAGGCGCGGTATCATCTTTTACAAATCCGCTCTGCACCGCGTTTACGACGTCGGTCATTGAAGTAGTTTCGGCTTTAAGCCACTCAACGTTTTTTGCAAAAGATTCGGTAAGCGCCGTTATAACTTTTGTATTACTTTCGGCTATTTGCTTTTTAACTACCAACATCGCCTGAGGATATCCGCCATCCGCACCATATAAATCTTGCAACGACGCGGCGATTGCAAGTTTTTTTTGCGTTGCGTTAGCCTTTGTCGTTGCCGCCGGTTCGGGAACTACGAAATAATCGCACTCGGACGCTGGCGTAACTTCCGTTCCCGACGAAAGTCCTATAAGATTGACCTTGTCGGTTTCTACCGCGCCGCTTTCGGAAATATCCGCGTATTCTATATTATTATCCGAAAGTATCGCTTTAAAGGTAAGTCCCGGAACGTTTGCAAGGTTGATAACGCCGACTTTTTTACCTACAAGCGATTGAATATTCGAAAGCGAAATATTCGCAAGATTAGCGTCTTTTGCCGTATTTTTCATTAAAAAAAGATTGCCGTGAGTTACGACGCCGAGCATTTGATAATTATTGCTCGAACCTAAAATTTTGCTTGCCGCGTTTACGGGCATTATGGCAAAATCCGCTTTGGGACTTTCGCCCGTAACGTAGGTTTGAATAGTGCTTGCTTCTACGATTTTCACGTCTACCGACGAAAGCGCGTTTTCGTCGTCTAAAAGTCTTGCAACCGAAAGCGCAGGCGCGCCGTCGGGCGCGTAAAGGCTGAACTTGGCATCGTCTTTTTCGCTACCGCAAGCGGTAAAAGCAAAAACGGTAGTTACAGATAAAGCAATCGCAAGCAATAAAGTTATAATTTTTTTCATTTTAAATTCTCCTTATTTTTTTTGCCGAATTCGGCAATTTTATTTAAAAGGTACTCTTTTTCAAGTACCGTTTCGATTTTTTAGCAAACTTAATATTTAGAAAATAAAGTTTTTGCGGAAACGCCGTCTATCATTCCGAGTTTTCCCGTTATGGCGTTTATAATTTCTACCCGAGCGTCGATTACCACCGATAAAACGGAAATACGCTTTTGCTTATAAGGTATTCCCATACGCCCTATAATGTATTCGCCGTACTCGTGCAACACGGCGTTTAATTTATCGGTGCTTTCTTTATTTTCGACAACTATGCTTATTATCGCAACTCTTGTTTCAGACATATAAAAAACTCTCCTTTTTTGTGTGCAAAAAGGAGAGTTTTACTATACGATAAAACGTTCGGCTCTATATAATAGAGCCTGTATATAATCTCTCCTTTTCCGTCGGGAAAACCCTTCGGCGCAGGTTAAATATTTGTTTTTAATTTGAACATAAAGCGAAACGCATTTGCTTTATAAGGCATTTGCTTATCGCAATTATATTAAGCGGTTATTTTGCGGCGTTAAAATTAATAAGGCAACCTTTTAAAATAATAGACTTTTCGTCGTCGGTTAAAGTACCTACGCTTAAAGTAATATCTTTAACGCTTTTACCCGAAAGATGTTTTGCGGGAATTTTATCAGCGCCGCTTGCAATCAGTTCGTCTATATTTTCGATATAGATATAATCGCCTACGTTAAAATTAAGTTTATCGGCAACAAAAGGCAACATACCCCAATTTATAAGATTGCTGCGATAACGCTTTGTCGCGTATTCTTTAGCGATATTGGCAATACCGCCCAATACTCTTTGGCAACTTGCCGCCTGTTCTCTTGCAGAACCGTCGCCGGGTTTTACCGCAACCACGCAACTTCCGTAAATGGTGTTTTCGGCGATATTTAAAGGCTTAACGTCGTTTAAAACGCTTTCGGGCAGCGAACCGTTTTCGCGTCTTTTCGTTTCTGCCGCTTTAACTTCTTTCGCTCTGCCAACATAGCCGGGGTCTTTTCTCGAAAGAGCAAACTCCGCGAGTTTTAAAGGATTAGAACGATACGACGACGTTTCACCCGAAGGGATAAGTTCGTCGGTGGTCGTAACGGGATCACAAATAACGCTTACCGCTTTTATAAGCAAATTTTTGCCGAGCGCAATCATTTCGGGCCAATCGGCTATGTTAGGTCCGTATTTTAAAGGCACTTCGGTTTTTGCATCTCCCGCGCCGTGATATACTCTGTTTTTGTAAATATCCGAATTGAACGTATATTTTTTAACTTTTTTAACGTATTCCACGTCGAGCGCCGAAGTAAGAAAACCGCCGTTTGCCGCCGTTGCAGCGATAGAACGCGCGTCCATAAGAGCGACCGCAGCAAGTTGTCCGTTTGCAGGTTTACTTCCTTCGCGGCTTTCGAAGTTACGGGTTGTATGACGAATGGAAAGTCCGTTGTTTGCAGGTACGTCGCCGGCGCCGAAGCAAGGACCGCAAAATGCGGTTTTAACTATTGCGCCCGACTCCATAAGTCCGCCGATATAACCATTGTCTACAAGACACTTGTATACAGGCTGACTCGAAGGATAAACCGAAAGCGAAAACTCGCCCGTTCCCGTCGATTTGCCTTTTAAAATTTCGTACGCCTCGGCAATATTTTCGTACATACCGCCGGCACATCCTGCTATAACGCCTTGATTTACGTAAATTTTTCCGTCTACGATTTTATCGGTTAAAGTGAACGAATCGTCGCCCTTTAATTTTCTGCCCGCCTTTTCGACTTCGGATAAAATATCGTAAGGATTGGCAAGAAGTTCTCTTATGGTATATGCGTTGCTCGGATGGAACGGAAGCGCTATCATAGGCTCTATCGTAGCAAGATTTATAGTGATGCCGTAATCGTAATACGCGGGATTAGAAGGTTTTAATTCTTTATAATCTTCTTCTCTGCCGTGAGTTTTGTAATATTCGCGAGTTTTATCGTCCGTTTCCCAAATAGAAGAAAGACACGCGGTTTCGGTAGTCATAACGTCGATGCCGTTTCTGTAATCCATAGAAAGATTTTTAATACCGGGACCTACGAATTCTAAAATTTTATTTTTAACGAAACCGTTTTTAAACACCGCGCCGCAAAGAGCAATTGCAACGTCTTGCGGACCTACGCCCTTCCTTAAATTCCCGCGAAGATATACGGCTACCGTTTCGGGACGCTTTATATCGTAAGTTTTATTTAAAATTTGTTTAACGAGTTCGGGTCCGCCTTCGCCTACCGCCATAGTTCCGAGCGCGCCGTAACGAGTATGCGAGTCTGAGCCTAAAATCATTCTGCCCGTTTTCGCTTCTACTTCGCGCATATACTGGTGGATAACCGCAAGATGAGGCGGTACGAAATTACCGCCGTATTTTTTAGCCGCAGAAAGCCCGAACACGTGGTCGTCTTCGTTAATTGTACCGCCTACGGCGCATAAAGAATTATGGCAATTGGTAAGCGTATAAGAAAGCGGAAATTTTTCAAGTCCGCTCGCTTTCGCCGTTTGAATAATGCCGACGTAGGTTATATCGTGCGAGGCGATAGCGTCGAATTTGATTTTTAAATTTTCTTCGTCGCCCTTATTATGCGCGTTTAAAATACGATAAGTCATCGTGCCTTTTCGGGCTTGTTCTTTTTGTTCGCCCGTCAAAAACGCATGACTTTCTTTAATTAACGCGCCGTTCATATAGTAACAGCCGCCTCTTATGAGTTTTATCATAATCTATACTCCTGATTTTTTGTGTTATATACTTTATTATTATATTACTATACGCGAATTTTGTCAAACATAAGACGGAACGGCTTTCGAAAAATTACGCACCGCATATAATTTTCTTTGATTTTTAATTTAATTTATGCTACAATTATGGTATGAAAGATTTTAAATTTAAATTATCGAAAGTAGCCGCGATTTTATCGGTGCTTGCAATTATACTCGCTATAGGCGGTATAGCGCTTACTGTTTATCGAATTTTCAAACTCGGATTTCCTTCGTTCGTAATAGGCGTTCAACACGTTGTAATGCTTATTATATGCGTTCTTTTAATCGTAATTTTTTCAAGCATTTTAATTCGTTCGTATTACAGAATAACCGATAACGAAATAATTTTAAAATTCGGCGTTATAAAAAGCGTTTTTAAAATTTCGGACATAACGTCGGTACACTTATTCACTAAAACGAATAAACTCGTCGTTTACTTTAAAAACGAAACTTATACGGTTATAGTAGTAAAAGAAAACTGGCACAACGAATTTGTAAAAGAACTAACCGCTAAAAACGATAAAATAGTTTACGAAGTTTCTTTAGAAGAAGAACCCGACGATAACGAAACGGATAACAAATAACGTAAATTACAAATCGCCGCAAAAACGCTACGTTGCCGCCCCTATTTTAGCCGCGGCGATTTTAAGGTTTTTATCCCATTACAAATATTTAATATCTTCAAAAACCAAAGTCCGCAAAAATTTTTGCGGACTTTACTTAATTATCAGAGTATCATAGGCGCAAAGTTAAACTTCGCGCCTACGTTAAAACTTATAAGTTTTATTACTTAAAATATCTCTTTAAAAGTCCGTTAAAGCCTGCACCGTGGCGTGCTTCGTCTTTTGCCATTTCGTGAACGGTATCGTGAATGGCGTCGTAACCGAGTTCTTTAGCGCGCTTAGCAAGCATAAACTTACCTTCGCAAGCACCCGTTTCGGCAGCAACTCTAAGTTCGAGATTTTTCTTTGTAGAATCGGTTACGCATTCGCCTAAAAGTTCGGCAAATTTAGCAGCGTGTTCCGCTTCTTCAAAAGCGTATCTTTTGTAAGCCTCGGCAATTTCGGGAAAGCCTTCTCTTTCGGCAACTCTCGACATGGCAAGATACATTCCTACTTCAGTACATTCGCCCGCG
>CAYTNZ010000051.1:0-2311 GCA_964439285.1 uncultured Clostridia bacterium
GCGGCGTCGAAAATTTAAGAGTAATTCGTCTTGTATCCGATTTGCCTTATGGTTATAACAACGTAGAAGTTCGCGGCGGTAACAATATTGCAATTATAGGACTTTCGACGGGCGGTGGAATCTCTGGCAGTAAATACGTTAAAATTTATCCTACGTTTGCGGGCACTATGCGCGTTTACGGTCAGGTTATGTGGTCTAATTCGGGCGGTATGGTTATATATTCCGATTACGATTATAAAAGTTTTAACGAAAAATCGGACGACGTAGATATTCTCACTTTTAATTTCGAGTGGGAAAAATCGAAAAACTCGAGAAAGGGATGTTCGGGTACGGTTTTTTATAGTTGCGGCGTGCTTGCGGCGGCTGTAACGGTAGCGGCGGCTCTATTGTTAAAAAATAAAAAAACTACTATGTAAAAGCAATTAAAAAACACTCTTAAAAGTATTTTTTTGAGAGTGTTTTTTTAAAGATTGTTTAACCGTTAAAAACTATAAAAAATAAAAATACTTAAATCGCAAATTAAAAAATATTGCGACGTAGGTTTACCAATAAGGAAAACAACGATGAAAAAAGTACATTTGATATGCAATGCGCATATAGACCCTATTTGGCAGTGGAAATGGCAAGAAGGCGTAAGCGCAACTTTGTCTACCTTTCAATCGGCTGTAAATTTAGCCGAAGAATTCGATTACGTGTTCTGTCATAACGAGGTAACCGTTTATAAATACGTAGAAGAATACGCTCCCGAACTTTTCGAAAAGATAAAATCGCTTATAAAAAGCGGAAAATGGCATATTATGGGCGGCTGGTACCTTCAACCCGATTGTAATATGCCGCAAGGCGAGAGTTTCGTAAGGCAAATACGCGTTGCTCGTCGCTATTTTCTCGAAAAATTCGGCGTATGGTCTACTACGGCAATAAATTTCGACCCGTTCGGGCATAGTTGCGGATTAGTTCAAATTATTAAAAAGTGTGGGCAAGACAGTTATCTTTTTTGTCGGCCGTATACTACTGAAATGCCACTTGAAAACGAGCAGTTTATATGGCAAAGTCCCGAAGGAAGTACGATAAAAGCCGTTCGCGGCGTTTTAGGTTATAATACGCCGCTCGGTAATTCGGCAAACGCTATTTTAAAAAGAATAAAATTACAAAAAGACGAAATCGGTTGCGTTTTGTGGGGTGTGGGCAATCACGGCGGCGGTCCTTCGCGAAAAGATTTGTCGGATATTAAAAAAATGATAGAATGCAGCGATATCGAAATTTTGCATTCTACCCCCGAAGCGTTTTTTGCAGACATTGAGCCTAATAAAACGGTGGATAAGTCGCTTAGAATTTCAATGCCGGGGTGTTATACGTCTATGAGCCGTATAAAGCAAAAACACGCCGAGCTCGAAAACGAATTGTACGTAACCGAAAAAATGTTATCGGTTGCCGCAATGAGCGGACTTATGGGATATCCGCAAAACAAACTTGGCGTTGTGGTCGAAGATTTGCTAAACGCCGAGTTTCACGACGTGTTGCCCGGCTCTTGCATAAAAGCGGGCGAAGATAACGGTTTAAAAATTTTAGACCACGGCTTACTCGAAATAGAAAGATTGAAAACGGCTGCTTTTTTCGCTCTTTGCAAAACTCAAAGCCCTGCCGAAGAAGGCGAACTTCCTATAATTGTATTTAACCCTAACGCATACGAATTTAAAACGGTTGTAGAATGCGAATTTATGCTTCCCGACCAAAATTGGAGCGATAAATGCGCGCAAATTACCGTTCGCGACGAAAACGGCAACAAACTTTTATGTCAAACTATAAAAGAAAGAAGTAATATTTCGCTCGATTGGCGTAAACGAATCGCTTTTTCTTGTACGCTTGCGCCTATGCGGCTCAATCGTTTTTCGGTTACTTTAGATTACATCGAAATGGTAAAGGAAAAAATAAAACAAGATTACGTATTTAACGACGGCGATAAATATATTGAAATCGACGCGGAAACGGGGTTTATTAAAAGTTACAAAGTGGGCGGAGCGGAATATCTTAAAAACGCGTGCCAACCCGTAATGTTTAAAGATAACTCTGACCCTTGGGCTATGCAACCATTTCAACAAGAAAGACTCGGAACTGACGGAAAGCCGTTTACCCTTATAAAGCAGCCGTACGGCGTGTTTAAAGGACTTAAGAGCGTAGAAACGATAGAAAACGGCGACGTTATGTTGCGCATCGAAACTTTTTTCGAACGCGAAAATACTAAAATAAGAATAGAGTATACCGTATATAAAGAACATAACTATATAGACGTAAAAGCCGACGTGTTCTCGGG
>CAYTNZ010000051.1:2411-6542 GCA_964439285.1 uncultured Clostridia bacterium
ATACCGTATATAAAGAACATAACTATATAGACGTAAAAGCCGACGTGTTCTCGGGTGATATCGACTGTTTTACCAAACTTGCGTTGCCTGTTGCGGTAAACGGAGAACTTATAGGACAAACCGCGTTCGCGACCGAAAAATTGTTTACTAACGCGCGCGAAAACGTAAACGGCAGGTTTGTTGCGATAAAAACGAACGATAAATGTCTTGCCGTTTTTAATAGAGGAACTTACGGCAATCATTTCGAAAACGGTATTTTGTATTTGTCGCTTACGCGCGGCGTTTCGTATTGCGCGCATCCTATACTCGATAGGCCCGTAATTCCAAGCGACAGATTTGTAGAAAAAATAGATCAAGGCGAGCGTAATTTCGCTTTTCGTATAGCGGTAGTAGACGAGTGCGAATTAGAGCGCACGGCGCAAGAATTTAACCAAACGCCTTATGCGTTAAACGCTTTTCCCATTCCGTACGGCGAAAAGGCGTTGCCTTTCGAGTTTAAACTCAGCAATAAAAACGTAACGCTCGTAACTATTAAAAAGGGCGAAGACGTAAACGGTTTTGTAATAAGGCTTTTAAACAACAATTCTGAAAACGCCGAATGCGAACTTAAATTAAACGGAAACAAACTTTTGCTTGAATTTACAAAATACGAAGTTAAAACCGTTATTTACGATAATACTTTAAAAGAGATAAAAGAACTTGTTATTTAACAGCGGTTTATTTACGATAAAACAGTTCGATTTACAATAAAATTAAAAATGCTCGGCAATTTTATTTGCCGAGCGTTTTTATATCGAAAGACAAGGTCGCGGCGTTTTTGCCGCGACCTTGTAAAATATATCCGTTATTGAAATTCGCCTAATATACGGGCGGATAACGTTTAATGCTTTTTATTTTGTTAAAAAATTCCGCTACCGTCTTCTATGTCGCTTTCGGGTGCTAAAAGTTTTAGTTCGCCTTTGTCGTTTTCGGCGCAAAGTATCATACCTTCGCTTAAAATGCCGCGTAATTTTACGGGTTTTAAGTTTGTTATCATAACAACTTTTTTGCCTATCATTTCTTCGGGTTTATAAAATTTGGCGATGCCGCTTACTACGGTGCGCGTTTCGTCGCCTATTTTAACGGTAGATTTTAAAAGTTTATCCGATTTTTCAACTTTTTGGCACGCGATTATTTTCGCAATTTGCATTTTAACTTTGGCAAAGTCGTCAATGCTTATTTCGGCGGGATAATCGGGCTCGTGCGCGCTTTTTGCGGCGGGCTCGGGTTTCTTTTCGGGCTTTGTTGTTTCGGGGTGCATAGCGGCGTATTCGGCTTCAACATCTTTATAGTCTTTTCTCATAAACAACTTTTCGCCGTCGTTTACGACATGGGTTTCGTTTTCGATAAGTTCGAATTTTTCTAAATCGTCGTATGCGCGTAAGGGCGCGCCTATTTGTTTTGAAATTTTTTGTGCGGTTTCGGGCATAAAGGGCTGCAACAGTGAAGCCGCGATTATAATGCATTCCGAAAGATTATATAAAACGGTGGCGAGTCTATCTTGTTTTGCCGCGTCTTTTGCAAGAATCCAAGGCGCGGTTTCGTCGATGTATTTGTTGCAACGGCGAAGCAGCGAAAAAATTTCGCCTAAAGCGTCCGAAATTTTATATTCGTCCATGCATTTGCAAACTTTTTTATAAAGCGAAGTCGCCATGCCTTTTAGTTCGTCGTCGATAGCCTCGTTTGCACATTTATTGCAAATTACACCGTTAAAATATTTTTGACTCATTGCGACGGTGCGGCTTACGAGATTGCCGAGATTGTTCGCAAGATCGGAGTTTATGCGTTCGTTTATAACTTCCCAAGTGATATTGCCGTCGTTATCGTAAGGCATATCGTTTAAAACGAAATAGCGTACCGCATCGACGCCGAATACTTTAACGAGTTCGTCTGCGTAAATAACGTTTCCGCGAGATTTGCTCATTTTCATTCCGTCCATTAAAAGCCAAGGATGACCGAATACCGTTTTAGGAAGGGGAAGATTTAACGCCATTAAAAAGATGGGCCAGTAAATCGTATGAAAGCGAATTATGTCTTTTCCTATAATATGAGCGTCGGCGGGCCAATATTTTTTATAAACGTCGCTATGGTTGCCGTCGGCGTCAAAGCCGAGCCCCGTAATATAATTCGTTAAAGCGTCGAGCCAAACGTAAGTTACGTGTTTAGGGTCGAATTCAACGGGAATTCCCCATTTAAAAGTAGAGCGCGAAACGCATAAATCTTGTAACCCGGGTTTTAAAAAGTTGTTCATCATTTCGTTTTTTCTGGCAACGGGTTGAATAAAATCGGGATGCGTTTGGATATATTCGATAAGTTTGTCGGCGTATTTGCTCATTTTAAAGAAGTACGCTTCTTCTTTCGCGGGTTTTACTTCTCTGCCGCAGTCGGGGCATTTACCGTCTACAAGTTGCGAAGGCGTCCAAAACGATTCGCACGGCGTGCAATATAAGCCTTCGTATTCGCTTTTATAAATGTCGCCCTGTTCGTAAAGTTTTTTGAATATTTTTTGAACTTGTTTTTTGTGCTCCGCGTCGGTAGTGCGTATAAATTTATCGTAAGAGATATTCATTAAATCCCAAATCGCGCGAATTTGTCCTGCAATATCGTCTACGTATTCTTGCGGCGTTATACCTTTTTCTTTTGCTTTTTCTTCTATTTTTTGACCGTGTTCGTCCGTTCCCGTTTGAAAGCGCACGTCAAAGCCCTGATTGCGCTTAAAACGCGCAATCGCGTCGGTAAGCACTATTTCGTACGTGTTGCCGATATGCGGCTTAGAAGAAGTGTAGGCGATTGCCGTTGTAATATAGTAAGGTTTTTTTTCGCTCATATAAATACTCCGTAATTGTGTTTGTACATATTATATATCATTTCTGCGTTAAAGTAAAATTTTTTAGGGCATATACGCGCCTTTTTCGGCATAAAATTCTTTGATGGGAGGGCGATTTTATGAATATAATGTTTTTAATAGTGTTTTTAGCGTCGGCGCTCGCCGTCGTTTTTAACAGTCCCGAAAGTTTTTTGCCTGCTTTGCTAAACGGGGCGAAATCGGCGGTAACTTTGTCGCTTACTCTTTCGTCCGTGTACGCCGTGTGGCTCGGCTTTTTAAAAATTTTAGAGCGTTGCGGAATTTTAAGCGGATTATCTAAAATATTAAAACCGATAATTTCTAAAATATTTAAGGTAAACGACGAAAACGCTGTGGGGCTGATAACGATAAACGCTACCGCAAATATGCTCGGCATGGGCGGCGCGGCAACCCCTGCGGGAGTTGCCGCAATGGCACGGCTCGAAGAAATTAAAAACCCCGAATACAGCAAAGCAATGCTTTTTGTGGTAAACACCGCAAGCATTCAACTCTTGCCTGCAACCGTAATCGCGTTAAGGGCTGAGTTCGGCTCTGTCAATCCGTATAACGTATTGTTGCCTATACTTTTATCGAGCGCGCTGTCGCTTGCGATAGGCATACTTTTGGTTAAACTGTTATACGGGAGAAAAAAATGAATTTATTCGTTTACGTCATTCCGCTAATTTTTATTATCGTATTCATAATCGCTGCGGTAAAAAAGGTAAAAACGTACGACGCTTTTGCCGAAGGCGTAAAGGGCGTCGTTCCGCTTATAGTTAATTTGTTTCCGTTTGTTGCTACAATGCTTATTATGAGCGAATTATTCGAGATAAGCGGACTTTCGAATTGTTTGCAAAATTTGCTTTCTCCTGTGTTTGGTTTTTTAGGCGTTCCCGAAGAAATTATAAAACTCGCGCTCGTAAAGCCGTTTTCGGGTAGCGGTTCGACGGCGTTGCTTACCGAAATTTTTAATAAGTACGGGGCGGATAGTTTCGTAGCAAGATGTGCCTGCGTCGCTTACGGCTCGAGCGAAACGGTGTTTTACGTTTCTGCCGTGTATTTTTCGGCAGTTAAAAACAAGCGCTTGGCAAAGCCTGTATTTATCGCATTGTTTGCAAATTTTTTAGCGCTCGTGTTCGGATGTTTTTTATGTAAAATTATATAAACTATAAGAAGGCGATATTTTGCCCTTGGCAAAATCTCAAAAATCCTTGCGGATTTTTTGCAAAAACTTGCGTTTTTGCACT
>CAYTNZ010000052.1:0-6500 GCA_964439285.1 uncultured Clostridia bacterium
TGCGTTTATTCATCGTGCTCTGCCTTGTTTTCCGAATTTTTATCGAGAGCGATTGCGGCATCGTCTAAATTTTGCAACTCTTTTTTCTTTTTGCCGAAACGAAATATCGCGTCTTCGTCGATAAATAAAAGGTCCAATATCAACATAACCGCGCCGACCGTAATGGCGATATCGGCAACGTTGCAATTAAAATTAAGAAAAGGAATATTTTTTACGCTGAGCGCGATAAAATCTCTTACCCCTTCTAACACTATTCTATCGATAAAATTTCCTAAAGCGCCGCAAAGTATAAGCGCGAGCGCGACTTTTAAAAACTTACGATTGGGTTTTGTTTTTATCAACAAAAACAAAAACACAATCATAGCGACGGCGGTTACGCCTATAAACACGGGCATCGCCCACCCTTTTCCGCCGAGCCAGCCGAAAGCCATACCCGTATTTACCGTATTATCGAACGCTAAAAGACGAGGTATAATAATAAGCCCTTCGACATCGAAAGCAAATATAAGCGCCTTTGAAAGTTGGTCGGCTAAAAGCACTACAATTACAAGTATTGCGTATGACATAAATTTTCTCCGTTTATTTTACAATAAGCATTTTACAAAAGGACAAACCGTTGTTTTATAAATTTTTATTCGTCCATAAGTCCGAGTTCGCGGCATAACTTTTCTAAATTTAATTCGTGTTTCGGATTTAATACGTCGTCTAAATTAAATTCGGTTTCTTCGCCTACCGTATCCGCTATGGTTTGTTTTTGCTCGTCTACGTATTCTTCGATTTTTTTTCTCGGCTCGAATCTACCCGTTTTGCTGTTACGCGGCGGCATTTTGTCAGATTTGTCGCTTGCCGTAACCGATTGCGTAGTAACGCTTACAGACGTTTTTGCAGCGTCGTTATAATTTTCGAAAAACGACGCACTCTCTTTCCCTAATAACGCGGCGAGATTATCGGCAAACTCTATATACTTTTCGCCTTCTCCGACGGGCATATATTCAGCCATTTGTGCGGCAAGGCGCTTCCATTTTTCCGCAAACATTTGTAAAGTGCGCAATTCGCACTCGGCGTTTAAACGATATAACTCTCTTATTTCGTCGCCCTTTTGTTCTGCGTCGATAATCGCTTTGCCGACGTTTTTCTCTTTTGCCTGATACTCGGCGCAAGCCGCGCGAAGATTACGATTTTCGACGTTAAGACGTTCTATTCTGTCTTCTAACTGACGAATACGTTGTTCGTATGCGGTTTTCATACCTTCGGCAAGTTTTTTAAAATCTTTTCCCGAATAATTTTTTTTAAACATTTTTATTCCTTATTCCCGATATCATATCTTGTTTGATATTATATAATTTTTCAGATAAATCCACTTTATAAATATGCGGATTGTCAAGACGCTTATACTCATCCCAAAAACTTTGTTTTTCCTTTTCGGCATAATCGCAAATTTCTAAAAGAGTAGGCATTTTTACGATAACTTTACCGTTTTCTATTACTTTTTCGGACAAACTTTTTAACCTGTAGTTCGTAAAGGTAATGCGTTTCCATGTATCTTTGGGGTGAAAAATGGTAAGCGGTTCTTCTTCGTCGAACTTTTCGCCCCTGACGCATATAAGGTCGGCTTCGGCTTTATTCGTTTCTTTATCGTAAATACGAAAAACTTCTTTAAACGCAGGGTTGGTTATTTTATCGGTATTATCCGAAAGTTTTATTTTATTGACAACCGTGCCGTTCGTATAAAGAGCCGAAAGTTTATAAACTCCGCCGAGAGCAGGTAAATCGGCACTCGTTATAAGTTTAGTTCCCACTCCCCACAAATCTATTTTCGCGCCTTGGCTTTTTAAAGACGCTATAAGTTTTTCGTCTAAATCGCCGGACGCGCAAATAATCGCGTCGGGATATCCGGCATCGTCGAGCATCTTTCTCGCCTTTTTAGAAAGATAAGCCAAATCGCCGCTGTCTAATCTTATTCCTTTGGGTTCGTGTCCTTTTAGACGCAATTCGTCAAAAACTTTAATCGCATTCGGCACGCCGCTCTTTAAAGTGTCGTAAGTATCGACCAACAAAAGACAAGCGTCGGGATAAATTTCGGCATACGCTTTAAACGCGTCGTACTCGGAAGCAAAATTCATAACCCAACTGTGCGCGTGCGTTCCCGCAACGGGAATATCGAACATTTTACCCGCCAACACGTTCGAAGTAGAACTACAACCGCCTATAACCGACGCTCGCGCGCCGTACAGTCCGGCATCGGGACCTTGCGCCCTGCGCAAGCCGAATTCCATTACCGCGTCGTCTTTTGCGGCGTACGCCACTTTAGACGCTTTGGTCGCTATAAGAGTTTGATGATTTACTATATTGAGTAGCGCCGTTTCTAAAAACTGCGCCTCGCAAATAGGTGCTTTTACGGTAATAATAGGTTCTTCGGGAAAAACGAGCGTACCTTCGGGTACGGCGTACACGTCGCCCGTGAATCGAAAATCTTTTAAATAATCCAAAAATCCTTCGTCGAAAAGATTTAACGAACGAAGATATTCTATATCCGAATCGGTAAACTCCACCGAAGTTATATAATCGATTGCCTGTTGCAATCCTGCCGCCACCGAATAGGTTATAATCGCGTTTTTGCGAAAGAATAAATCGAATACGGCTACGTCTTTCAATCTGCCCTGCCTATAATACCCGTTCATCATAGTGAGTTGGTATAAATCGGTGAGCATAGTTAAATTTTTCATTTTATTTCTCCGCATCTTTTTTATCGTTCGTAAATTTCGTTTCCGCTTGTTCCGCTCGCGAATTTTCGTTTGTATTTTCAAAGCCTTTCGACAACTCTTTCGAAACGTCGGCATTTTCCGTATTGGTTTTCGAATTTTTTTCGGCTTGTTTTTTCTCGTCTTCCATTTTTTTCAATTGCTCTTTCGTATAAAGTTTGGGCAAAATCGCAAGCGAATCGGGCTCGCCCGTCGCCGCACCGAAATACGCACCGTACTTTTTCTTGTTAAAATACATTAAAACGAGCAACAACGCCACACCGCCCACAACTATTAAAATAGACAGTAATTGCGAAACTCTGATAGAACCGATATACAAACTATCGGCTCTGAAACCTTCGACGATAGAACGCTCGATGCCGTAAATTATCATATATCCGCAAAGAGTCATACCGCTCGGACGTTTTACCACTTTCCACGCAAAAATAAACAAAAGCACAAAACCGATAAGGCACGCCATACTTTCGTAAAAGAAAGTAGCCTGATACCACGCACCGTTTACTTCTACCGCATAAGGAAACCATTGCAAGTTAGGATTGGTTACGAGATTGCCGTAGGCTTCTTGATTTACGAAATTACCCCATCTGCCTATACCTTGACCGAGTATAAGCGCGGGAACAACGCAATCGGCTATTCTTAAAAAGTTCACCTTTTTTATAAGGCAAAAAATAACCACGCCTACCGCGCCCATAATAACGCCGCCGTAAATGGCAAGACCGCCCGCTCTTATGCCGTGGTCTTCGTCGAGCGAAAACCAATACTTAATAGGTACGCCGTAAAAAATGCAAAAATATACTCGCGCGCCTATTATGGCGAGCGGAATAACGCAAATAATTAAATCGAGAACCCAATCGACAGGCAAATTACGACGTTTAAACAAAAGGCAAACGACGCCTATTGCCAAAAGCATACCGCTTACGATAATTACGGCATAATAATAAATATCTATACCGAAAATCGTAAAATGCGGATTACTGCTCGCAAGTAACGAATTAAAAGACATAAAATCTCCTTATCGCGAAAAGGTAAAAAGCCCTGTTAATTATTTCGACTTTTATATTTTTTTCGCACGAAAATCTCTTTTTATTTCTTATATTTTCCATTATAGCACAATAATAATAAAAATTAAAGTCATTTACGAAAAAAAAAGCAAAAACCCCGTCGAAAATTTATTCGACGGGGCAAAACAAAGCCGCATTAACGGCACTTTCAGCGTTTTGTTTTTTATTCGGCAATATCGTAAACAAACAAATTACCGCAAAATCTATTTATTACCGGTAGAACCGAATCCGCCGTCTCCGCGAACGGTGTCGGAAAGTTCTTCGCACTCTTTATATTCCGCCTTTAAATAAGGCGCTATTACGAGTTGTGCAATACGTTCGCCGCAAGATATACTTCTTTCTTCAAGCGAATGATTGTACAGAGCGACCATAATTTCGCCGCGATAATCGCTGTCGATAACACCGACCTTATTTGCGGGGGCAAGCCCCTTTTTTGACGCAAGACCGCTTCTCGCGTATATAAGCCCTACTAAATTTTCAGGAATTTCGACGACTATTCCCGTATGCACGAGCACGGTTTCGTTAGGTTTTATCACCATTTCGCCATCGGTTAGCGCGTATAAATCGGCGCCTGCCGAAAATTCGCTGCCGTAGGTAGGCGTAACCGCTCTTTTATCTAATTTTTTAAATTTTAAGGTTACAGTTTGCATTTTTTATTTTCTCCCTTGTAATTGTTTTAACAATTTAATATCGCCACGCAAACGACTAAAACTTTTTATATTTACAGGTTATTTATATTGTCCGTTCAAATAAAGTTGAACTTGTCCGCTTTTTAAACTTTGCTTTACGTCTATAATGCGTTGATTCGAAGAGCCGCGAAATTTTAGCGTTAAATCTTTTTTTTCTTCGATAAACTCGCCGTCTACAAGCACGTCTATAGCGCAAAGCATTTCGTTTGTAACTTCTGTATAAACATTGCCGCCTTTTATTAAATCTTTATCGAAAGTATACCCCGTATAACACCATACGTTTTTTTCGGGGAATTCTTTTTTAAATCTACGTAACAAAGTTACTATCGTACGCTGATTTTCAGGTTCGAACGGTTCGCCGCCCAAAAGAGAAAGTCCTGCAATGTACGGCGGTTTAAGCGCGTCTATTATCTCGTTTTCGGTATTTTGCGTATATAAACTACCATAATTAAAGTCCCACGCTTCGGAATTGAAACATCCCTTACAGTAATGCGTGCAACCGCTTACGAAAAGCGAAACTCTGACTCCCGTTCCGTTCGCCACGTCGTGTTTTTTTATCGTTGCAAAATTCATATTCGTTCCTTTAAACAAAGTGTTTTAAATCGTACGCGCGAAACGGCAAATAATTTTAAAGATGCAATACTCTTGCTTTTATCTCTTTGGTTTTACCTACGTTCCAAAAATTTTCGCCGAGATAACCGCAAGTACGGCGCGTTACGTTCATTTTTTTACGGTCTTTATTATGACAATTCGGGCATTCCCATTCGTTATCGTCGTTAATTATAATTTCGCCGTCAAAGCCGCATTCGTGGCAATAATCGCTCTTTGTGTTAAACTCGGCGTATTGAATGTTATCGTAAATATATTTTACTATTTCTTCCATCGCTTCGAGATTGTGTTGCATATTAGGAATTTCGACGTAAGAAATACAACCGCCCGAAGATATAGGCTGAAACTGCGCCTCGAAAGAAAATTTAGCAAACGCGTCGATATGCTCTCTAACGTCTACGTGATACGAATTGGTGTAATATCCTTTATCCGTAACGTCTTCAATCGTTCCGAATTTTTCTTTATCGATACGAGCGAATCTGTAACATAGCGATTCGGCAGGCGTGCCGTACAAAGCAAAACCGAGCCCCGTTTTCTTTTTCCATTCGTCCGTTTTATCGCGCATATATTGCATTACTTTCAAGGCGAATTTTTCGCCGTCTTTCGTAGTATGCGATTCGCCTTTTATAATTTTCGTCAATTCGTACAAGCCGATATATCCGAGCGAAAGCGTAGAATATCCGTCCATCAACAATTTATCTATCGCTTCGCCTTTTTCAAGTCTTGCGATAGCGCCGTATTGCCAATGTATAGGACTTACGTCCGACTTCGTGCCTTTAAGCGCGCGATGGCGACACATAAGCGCCTCGAAACAAAGTTCTAATCTCTCGTCGAAAAGTTTCCAAAATTTTTCCTCGTCGCCTTTTGCGACAATGCCTATTTGCGGAAGATTAATGCTGACTACGCCCTGATTAAATCTCCCTTCGAATTTATAATTGCCCTTTTCGTCTTTCCATGGTGAAAGAAAAGAGCGACAACCCATAGGCGAAAATACGTTGCCTTGATAAATTTCGCGCATTTTTTTTGCGGAAATATAATCGGGATAAAGACGTTTAGCCGAACATTTTACGGCAAGTTTGGTTATATAATCGTATTTACCGCCCTTTAAGCAATTAATTTCGTCAAGCACGTACACGAGTTTAGGAAACGCAGGCGTAACATATACGCCCTTTTCGTTTTTTATTCCTTCGTAACGTTGGCGCAAAATTTCGGTTATTATCATTGCGTTTTCTTCTAAATACTCGTCTTTTTCGTCAAGGTGCAAAAAAAGCGTTACGAACGGCGATTGACCGTTTGTAGTCATTAAAGTATTTATTTGATATTGTATCGTTTGAACACCACTTTTAAGTTCGTCTACAAGCCTGTCGTCTACGAGTTTT
>CAYTNZ010000053.1:0-6359 GCA_964439285.1 uncultured Clostridia bacterium
TACTTTGCTCGGATATATCGACGGGTTGCACGGTATGGATTTTTATAATTTTTGCGAATGTATAAAAAAACAAACGGGTAAAGATTATAATTACGATAAAAGGGCTATGGCGGAAGAAATGGTGAATCTTGCTCTTAATTCAAAGTCGAAAATTCGCATAATACCCGTGCAAGATATGTTGCTTTTAAACGGTTCGGCGAGAATGAATACGCCTGCAACCGTGGGTAGGAATTGGGCTTTTCGCCTTAAAGAACTTCCCGATAAAAACAGCGTTTGCGTTCCTTTAAAAAAATATTTTAAATAGTTTGCTTAATAAAACAAAAGCCTTTTTTCGTCGTTTATCTTGTTTGCGGCGTTAAAAGGCTTTTTATATGCCTGTTTTAGTCGGTAAATGTGAGCTCTTTGCTTGAAAATTTACCGTGTTTATGATATACTGTTACAAAATATAAATTTACGGAGTGTTAAAGATGGATTTTAACATGAACAGTTGGGTTTTGTACCTTATTGTCGGTTGCATAATCGCCGTAGTTATCGCGCAGGCGGTATTTTTCTTGGTCAGAAGTTACCGCAGGGGCGTTAAAATAGGTATGAGCAAGGCAGTATTGAACAAAACGATTATCCGCGCGACTATTTTTACCGTCGCGCCCGCGATTGCGATACTTGTAGGTATCGTTGCGCTCAGCAATAAACTCGGCGTTCCGTTGCCTTGGCTTAGGCTTTCGGTTATAGGAAGTTTAAGTTACGAAACTATCGCGTCTAACGCGGTTGCCGTTATCGAAAACGCGACGCAGTACGTTTCGGTGGCTTTGGTTATGACTATGGGTATGCTCGTTTCGATGTTTTTACCGTTGATTTTGGGTAAAAAAATAAACCGCGGACTTGTTAAAATTAACCAAAAAGATAAAAAGTGGGGCAGTATTTTTATGACCGCGCTTTTTATGGGAATGATTTCCGCGTTTTTAGGTTACGTTTTCGGCGGAGTAGGCGAAGGAGTTTCGGGGTGGATTCCCGTGCTCGTGTTTATAACTTCTGCATTGGTTATGGCACTTTGCGGTCTTTTAATGAAAAAAACGGGCTGGCGCTGGATTAACGATTACGCACTTCCCGTTTGTATTATCGTGGGTATGGCTGCCGCTATTCCGTTTACGATGTGGTTGGGTTAAAGGAGGAATAGAATATGAAACCTTTAAAAACTTTTGACGATAAAACTCATTTTTACGGACGCATTTGGGGCTTGGTTGCCGCTATTATAATAATCGCTTATCCTTTTCTCGCTATGCTTATATTTAAAGCGAGCATAGATTGGAAAATCATCGCAACCGGTATCGGCATTGTCGGACTTTATTGGGTGGTAAGCGTGGTAGAAACTTTTACATACGTTCCTATGCTCGGTTCGAGCGGTACGTATCTCGGTTTCGTAACAGGGAATTTATCTAATTTAAAAGTTCCTTGCGCGTTGAACTGTATGCAACAAGCAGAAGTCGAGGCAGGTACGGACGAAGGCGAAGTTGTTTCGTCGATAGCCATTGCGGTATCGTCGATAGTAACTACCGTAATACTTATTTTAGGCGTCGCGTTCATTACGCTTTTAACGCCGGTACTCGAAAATCCCGTATTGCAACCTGCGTTCGACCAAGTGTTGCCCGCGCTTTTCGGCGGAATGGCTGTCGTTTATATTTCTAAAAATTGGAAAATAGCCGTACTCCCTTGCGTGTTGATGCTTGCGGTGTTCATTATAAGTTCTTACGCTACGGGCGGTAGCGGACTTGCGACCACGCTTATAGGCGTTATGGTGCCCGTAGGCGTTGTGGTTACTATTGCGAGCGCGCGTTGGATGTATAAACGCGGCTGGCTCGGCGAAAGAGGCAATGCCGAAATTCCCGTAGGCGATTTTGCCGAAAATGCCGAAGAAAGCGAAAACGTTTCGGTCGAAACCGTAGTATCCGAAACCGAATGCGTAAACGATTTAAATACTATAAAGGAAGATAAAGAATAATGGATTGGTATTATTGGTTGATAATAGCGGTCGGCGCGGCGCTTTTTGTGCTTGTTGCGGTGGTAATAATTCGTACGATTGCGTTCAGACCCGCAAAAAAAGAAAAACGTACGCCTAAACCGGAAGTTATAGACGAACAAAAGGCGGTTGCCGATTTACAGGCAATGCTTCAATGTGCTACCGTTTCTTGCAACGAACGCGAAAAGGAAAACGACGCCGAATTTTTAAAATTCGAAGATACGCTTCGCGAGCGTTTCCCTTGTGTTTTTAATACTTGCGAATTTTTTAAACTTTCTGACAGAGCGTTGCTGTTTAGATGGAAAGGCAAAAGCGACGAAAAATGTTACGTTTTAATGTCGCATTACGACGTCGTTTCGGTCGAAGAAGACTTTTGGAGCAAACCCGCGTTCGGCGGCGTTATCGAAGACGGCGTGCTTTGGGGCAGAGGCGCTCTCGATACGAAAGGTACGTTAAACGGCGCGATGCAGGCGGCGGAACAGTTAATTAAAGAAGGTTTTACTCCCGAACACGATATCTATCTCGCTTTTTCGGGTAACGAAGAAATAAGCGGCGAAGGCGCGCCGACAATCGTAAATTGGTTTAAACAAAAAGGTATACGTCCCGCACTCGTTTGCGACGAAGGCGGCGCGGTGGTCGATAACGTGTTCCCTGCCGTAACGCAACCTTGCGCGCTTATAGGGATTGCCGAAAAAGGTATGTTAAACGCACGCTTTTCGCTCGAAAGCGGCGGCGGTCATGCAAGTTCGCCTCCTGCTAAAACGGTTATAGGAAGGCTTAGTAAAGCGTGCGAACAAGTCGAGAAAAAACCTTTTAAGAAAAAATTGTCTTTGCCCGTAAAAGAACTTTTTAATATTTTGGGCAGACACTCTAATTTTTTCTATAGAATGATTTTTGCTAATTTATGGCTTTTCGGCGGCTTGCTCGATTCTATATGCAAAAAGAGCGGCGGCGAACTGAATGCGCTTATGCGTACGACGGTTGCGTTTACTCAAATGAAAGGCAGTAAGGGTATGAACGTTTTACCGCCGTATGCCGAAATGGTCGCAAACCTTAGACTTATGTGCGGCGAAACGGTTGACGAGGCGTTAAATCGTCTTAAAAAGACCGTTAAAGACGACGGCATAAAAGTAGAAAAAATTTCGGGCTTTAATCCGTCGGTTGTTTCGAAACTCGATTGCGACGCATACAAAATGATGACGAACGCGGTTGCGGATACGTGGCAAGAAGCGATTATTTCGCCTTATTTGATGTTGGCGTGCAGCGATTCAAGACATTACGGCGAAATTTCGGATTACGTTTACAGATTTTCGGCAATGCGACTTTCGAAAGAGGAAAGAGCGACTATTCACGGTAACGACGAAAGAGTGCCTACCGCTACGATTGTAAAAACGGTTGAGTTTTATTTAAGACTTATACGTCAAATGTAGTTTAAAATATATAGTTGACGGAAGAATGATTCGTAAAATCGTAAAATCGACTCATACGTAAAGAGTGAAAAATGCGTAAAAAGTATAAAATGTGTATAAATTATATACAAATTTTAATGACAATGTAAAAAAAATCGTGTATAATTATATCCACTTTAAAATGTGAGCGACGATGTCGCGCGCGTAAAAAATCAAAATAAAAATCAATAGGAGATTTTTTCTTATTATGTTCGAACAGGCAAAAGCAAAATATGCAAAATATGGTGTAGACGTTGAAAGCGCGCTTTCAAAACTTAAAGATATACCCGTAAGTATTCATTGTTGGCAAGGCGACGACGTTGTAGGTTTCGACGGGGCAGGTTCACTTACCGATGGTATTCAAACAACCGGTAACTATCCCGGCAGAGCAAGAAATTTTGAAGAACTTAAAGCGGATATTAAAATGGCTTTTTCGTTAATTCCCGGCAAAAAGCGTTTGAATCTTCACGCTTGTTATGCTATTTTAGGCGACGACGCCGGTAAAGTAGACAGAGACGAATATACGGCGAAATATTTTAAACCTTGGGTAGATTTCGCAAAAGAAATAGGACTCGACGGTATCGATTTTAACCCTACGTTGTTCTCGCATAAAAACATGAAAAACGGTCTTTCGCTTTCTTCTCCCGACGAAAACATAAGAAAGTTTTGGATTAAACATTGTCAGGCTTGCCTTAAAATAACCGAGTATTTCGCAACCGAAATGGGTACTCCTTCGCTTATGAATATTTGGATTCCCGACGGCTTTAAAGACGTTCCCGCCGACAGACTTACCCCCAGACTTCGCCTTAAAGATTCGCTCGACGAAATTTTGTCTATGCCTTATGACAAGAGCAAGGTCGTAGTTGCGGTAGAGAGCAAAGTATTTGCTATCGGCATCGAAAGTTGCACTGTAGGCAGCAATGAGTTTTATCAAAACTACGCGGCAACGCGCGGCATTTGCTGCCTTTTAGATAACGGACATTATCATCCGTTAGAATACGTTAGCGACAAAATTCCGAGTTTGCTTGCTTTTTACGATAAAGTTGCTCTTCACGTAACGCGCGGCGTTCGTTGGGACAGCGACCACGTCGTTTTGTTAGAAGACGAACTTAAAGAAATAGCGAAAGAAATCGTAAGAAACGACGCTACCGAAAAAGTACTTATAGGGCTTGACTATTTCGACGCGTCTATTAATCGTATTTCCGCTTGGGCTGTCGGTGCGCGCAATATGCAAAAGGCTCTTTTATGCGCGTTGTTAACTCCTAACGACGAACTTAAAGAGTTGCAAGACAAGGCTGATTTTACTCGTCTTATGGTTAAGATGGAAGAAATTAAAACGTTGCCTTTCGGTGCGGTTTGGGAAGAATATTTAAACCGTCAAAACATTGCCGGCGATAATTGGTTTGATTCCGTTTTAAAATACGAAGAAAAAATCTTAAAAGAAAGAGCATAACGTTTAAAACGATAAAAAAGCGCCTCTCAATCGAGAGGCGTTAAGTTTAAAAATAAAAGGTAAAGTATGATTAACGATAACAGATTGAGAGATAACGTATTGCCCGTAAGCGTAATCGCGCAAAGCGGCGTCGAAAACGCCGACGCTTTGCTCGTTGCCGATTTTTCGCAAATAGGGTTAAACGATACTGATTTAACTACGATAAAAGCAGGCGGATATATAATTTTAGATTTCGGCAGAGAGTTGCACGGCAGCATAAGACTTTTAACGTCCGCCGTTTCGGGCGAGAGTAAAATTCGTATAAGAGTCGGCGAATCGGTTAGCGAAGCGTGCGCCGAACTCGGAGAAAAGGGCGCGTGTAACGACCATAGTTTGCGCGATTTAACAGTGCCTATGGTCGCTCTTTCGGATATGCAATATTTACAGAGCGGTTTTCGTTTCGTACGAATCGACGCACTCGGCGATACGATAATTTCTTTAAAAGCGGTTTGCGCCGTTTACATACATACCGCCGCCCAAAGAGTAGGTTCGTTTAAATGTTCGGACGAACTTATAAATAAAATTTTCGACACTGCCGCTTACACAGTCGAACTTTGTATGCAAACTATGATTTGGGACGGAATAAAGCGCGACAGACTTGTATGGATAGGCGATATGCACCCCGAAACGCGTGCTATTTGCGCACTTTACGGCGACGAAAAAATAATCGGCGACACTCTGGATTTCGAAAAAGCGCAAAGACCTATGCCGAACGGGTGGATGAACGGCTTTCCGCAATACAGTATGTGGTGGATTGTAATTTTACACGATTATTATATGTCTACCGCAAATATAAAATATTTAAAAGAGCAACGAGAGTATTTTATTAAACTCTTGGAGCAAATCGACGGTTGCGTGTTCGAAAACGGCGAATTCGATTTCGGATTTAATTTCGTCGATTGGCCGACGCACGATCAATTCGACGAAGTGGAAGGCGTTCGTTCGTTGTGTAAATACAGTATGCTGAAAGCAAAAAATATTTGCGATATTTTAAACGTCGATTGTAATCTTCCCGATAAAATTTATAACAAACTTTCGTTAACGGGAAAAGAAGTTATCGACAAAAAACAAATTTCCGCACTTAAATATCTTTCTAAAACGGCTCTTTCCGAGCACGAAAAACACGTGCTTTGCGATGGCGGAGCAAAAGGGTTTTCAACCTTTATGAGTTCGTATATTTTAACCGCACTTACAGAAAATACATCGCTTGTTCAAGCGCTTAACGCTATGCGCGTCTATTACGGCGGTATGCTTAAAATGGGCGCAACTACCTTTTGGGAAGATTTCGATATCGATTGGATGGAAAATTCAGCGCCGCTTACAAGACTTCCCGAAAAAGGCGAGAAAGATATACACGGCGATTTCGGCAAATTTTGCTATCTCGGTTTTCGTCATAGTTTTTGCC
>CAYTNZ010000054.1:0-6330 GCA_964439285.1 uncultured Clostridia bacterium
TACGATAAATTCGCGGGATTTTCTTCTACGTACACCAAAACGTCTTTGGTTTTAAAAGACAGCGAACGATTATAAATTTCCGTCAACACGTCATCGCTCGTTATACGCATTAAAACCTGATAACGAAATTTATTTTGCAAACGCTTTATAGGCGCTTTCATTTTGTTAAAAAACAAAAATTTATCTCTGTTCGATTTAAACAATTCTTCGAGCGAAAAATAAACTTCTTTTAAAACTTCTAACGATTTTTTTTCGTCTTCGCCCGAAACCATAACTCGCACGATTTTAGCAAACGGCGGATAAGCGGTTGCTTTTCTAAGCGAAACTTCGTGTTTGAAAAAGCCCGAATAATCGTAAGAGATTGCGTAACGCAAAATATAATTTTCGGGGTCGTAAGTTTGTAAAACCACTTTTCCTTTTTCGTTCGCCCTTCCGCTCCTTCCCGAAACTTGCGTTATAAGTTGAAAGGTTCGCTCGTTGCTTCTAAAATCCGAAAAATGCAAACTCATATCGGCGTCTAAAATACCTACGAGCGTTACGGCGGGAAAGTCGTGCCCTTTGGCTATCATCTGCGTACCTACTAAAATATCCGCCTGCCGCTCGGAAAACGCTTTTAATATTTTATAATGTCCTTCTTTTCCCGAAGTGGTATCGTTATCCATACGCAAAATACGCGCGTCGGGGAACAGTTTTTTTAATTCGCCGACCACTTTTTGAGTACCCGTACCCGTATAATTTAAATGAACGCTGCCGCATTCGGGACACGCTGAAAGCATATGATAATTCGCGCCGCAATAATGACATTTTAAAAGATTGTCTTCGCTGTGATAAGTAAGCGAAACGTCGCACGACTCGCACTTTGCTATATAGCCGCATTCTCTGCAAATAACGCTTTGCGCAAAACCGCGGCGATTTAAAAAGATTATAGCCTGATTACCGTTTGCCAAACAACTTTTAAGTTCTTCTTTAAGCGATGCCGAAAACGCCGAATTGTTGCCGCGTCTTACTTCTTTACGCATATCGGCAACTATAATTTCAGGCATCGGTTTTTTATTTATGCGCTCGGCAAGCGTGTATAACTCGAATTCGCCGTCCGTTGCCTTTAAATACGTTTCTATAGACGGAGTTGCGCTGCCTAATATAAGTTTTGCACCGTTATATTCCGCTCTGAATTTCGCTATGTCGAAAGTAGAATATCTCGGATTCGTTTCGCTCGTATACGAGCCGTCGTGCTCTTCGTCTATTATAATCGCGCCTATATTTTCTAAGGGTGCGAACACGGCGCTCCTTGCGCCGATTGCTATTTTTGCTTGTCCCGTTCTTAAACGCCACCACTCGTCGAATTTTTCCCCCGCCGAAAGTCCGCTATGTATAATAGCTGCGCTTTCGCCGAAGCGTGCGCGAAGCTGCGCAAGCATTTGAGGCGTCAACGATATTTCGGGCACTAAAAATATAGCGCTTTTACCCTCTTGCAATATTTTTTTTATAAGAGTTAAATATATTTCCGTTTTGCCGCTACCCGTAACGCCGTGTATTAGTTGAACGCATTTTTTCGACGACAATATGCCGTCTACCGTGTTTTGTTGCGCCGCCGATAAAACTCTTTCTACGTTTTCGCCGTCAACGCTTTTATACGGAGAACGATTTACTCTTTCTTTTTCAAGTTTAATTACGCCCTTTTCGACGAGCGCGTTCGCGGCAACCCTTCCGAATTTTTCGCAAAGAGCGGTGTAATCGAAACACTTTTCGATTTTTAAAAAATCGAAAATTTTCTGCTGCGCTTTTGCGCGCGCCGAAATTTCAACGTCGATATCTTGAAAAACGGCTATTTTTTTGTACAATTCGCGAACTCCGCCCTTTCGCATTTCGGCAGGAATAAACAACCTTAAAACAAGTGCCTTAGGACAATGATAACGCTCGCTTATAAGATAAGTAAGTTTTAAACACTCGCGAGTGATTGCAGGAATTTCGTCTACGACAGAAATAATTTTTTTGAGTTTTTCGATAGGATAATCGGATTTTTCTTTTAAACGCATGACGTAGCCGTCGACAACGCTTCGCGCAAAAGGAACTTTTACGCGGCTGCCTATTAAAACGCCTTCTTCGGCGATATATTCGAATACTTTGTCTACTTCGCTATGCGCAATGTCAACTATTACTTCGGCTATCATAAAACTCCGTATAATTTAACGATTAAAAATAATTTTTATAATAAATTATATATCAGGCTGCTTATTTTACCACTCGATTTTTTATAATATAGCCTAAAAATATAATGCCCCGCAATTTACTACGGAGCAAAAAAGTTACCCTATATTTTTACGTTCGGCAAAAACATTAAAACGGGTTTTTAAAAGACGCCGTAACTTGCAGGCGTTTTAATTTACGCGGTTTTTTCGCTTATTGCGCTTTAAAAACACAATAACGGCGTTTTGCGGTCGCTACGATACGACTAAAAAAATTAATCTCTCGTTAAAGCAAGTTTACCGCTTTCGATTTCGCGACAAGCAAACGCGATTTCTTTCATTTTATCGGGAAGTTCTTTAATGCCCTGATTTTGCGCTTGGTCTATTACCTGACGCGCACGCTTTGCAACCACTACGCACAACTCGTAACGAGACGCGGGATGGTCTTTCGTTCCTAAAATTTCGACCAATTTATCTACAGCAGGTTCGTTAATCATTTTTATATACTCCTTAAAACTTCGTTTATAGTTTATTTTAATTATAACCGTTTACGTTCGCGTTATTCTACGTTTTGCACTTGTTCGCGAATTTTTTCGATTTCGTTTTTAAGCGCAAGACCGCAATCGGTAATTTTTAAATCGTTGCTCTTAGAACAAATAGTATTACATTCTCTGTTGAATTCTTGAACCAAAAAGTCAAGTTTTCTTCCGACGCGTTCTTCTTTGCATATGTTTCTAAACTGCGATATATGCGAATTTAAACGGGTAAGTTCTTCGTCTATATTCGACTTATCTACAAAAATGGCAACTTCGGTTAAAAGCCTTGTTTCGTCGTACGTTACACCGTTTAAAATTTCTTTTATCTTTTCTTCGAGTTTGTCTTTATATTGCGACGAAACGAGCGGCGCGCGCTCTTTTATTTGAGCGACGAGTTTTTCTACGACCGATATTCGCGAAAGCATATCGTCGGCAAGTTTTTTACCTTCTTTTTCGCGCATAACGTTTAAATTTTCGAGTGCCGCCGAAAGAGCGGACTTTAAAGCGAGAATAAGCGTTTCGTCTGCGCCTTGCACTTCTTCTTGACGAACGACGTCTGCCGAACGCATAAGCGCGGTTAAAGTAAAATCGTCGCTTATATCCGGATAAAGACTTTTAAGTTTTTTCGCCGCGTTGTAATATCCTGCGGCAGCGCCTGCGTCTACGTAAAGATTTTTCGCTTTTTCGCGCTTGTCGATATAATTTACGAAAACGTCCATATGACCGCGAGTGATTTTTTCGCGAATAACCGAACGAATGGTTTCTTCGTACGCATTAAATATTTTAGGACTTTTTATAACCACGTCGAGATAACGATTGTTAACCGTTTTAAGTTCGACGGTCATCTCAATCCCTTCGGATTTATATTCGCCCTTACCGTAGCCGGTCATGCTAAACATAATTTATTCTCCAAACGTTTGTCGTAATTTTTTACGATAGCCGCAAAAAGCGGTCGGCTTAATAATTTATAAAATTTATCATATCCGTAAAAAGCCGAAAACGGCGTAACGCAATTCTACAATACGCCCTTATATTATTATAGCAAAACAGATAAAAAATTTCAAGCAAATAATAAATAAAACCCCGCTAAATTGCAGGGTTTTTTACAAATTTACATATTTTGCGAAAGTATTTTTGAAAATTCGTCTTCGCCGATAATTTTTATACCGAGAGCCTTGGCTTTGTCGAGCTTACTCCCCGCCGCCTCGCCTGCTATTACGAGCGTGGTTTTACTCGTAACCGTACTTTGACAAACTCCGCCCAAAAGTTCTATTTTCTTTTGCGCGTCGCTGCGTTTAAAATTAGCGAGCGTGCCCGTCAAAACCACGTTTTCTCCGCTGAAAACGCCGATAGACACGCGTTGTTTTACAAAAGGCGTAACGCCTGCGGCTAAAAGTTTTTCTATTTCCGTTCTATTCTCTTTCGCATTAAAAAACTCTACGATATTCGAAGCCGTTTTTTCGCCGATGTTTTCAAGTAAGATAAGATCTTCCGCTGTTGCGTCCATAAGCGCGTAAATAGTAGAATATTTCATCGATAAATCTTTCGAGGCAACCTTTCCTATGCCGTCTATACCGAGCGCGTAAATAAACTTATCTAACGGCACGTTTTTCGATTTTTCGATAGCCGACAAAAGATTTTTTATTTTTTTATCGCCGAATCCTTCTAAATTCGCAAGTTTATCGTAAGTTAAAGCGTATAAATCGGAAAATGCGGAAACGCCTAATTCGTCGATAAGAAGATACGCCGTCATTTCTGAAAAACCGTCTATATCCATACCGCCTTTCGACGCAAAGTTAGAAAGCGACGCCGCGATTCTCGGGCGACAACTTTTATTCGAACAAAAAATATTAGCGCCTTCTTCTTTTAAATCGCCGCCGCAATAAGGGCATTTAGTAGGTTTTTCGATATCTACGCTTTCGCCCGTCTGCTCGAACGCACCTAAAATTTCGGGAATAACTTCGTTACTTCTTCTTATTAAAACTTTAGAACCTATTTTAACGTCTTTTCTTAAAATATCGCCGAAATTATTAAGTGTTGCCTTCCTTACGGTTGCGCCTGCCAATTCTACGGGCGAAACGTAAGCGAGCGGAGTGAGTTTTCCCGTTCTTCCTACCTGCCAAGAAACGCTCTCTATCGTAGTTACTGCTTCTTCGGCTTCGAACTTGAACGCTATTGCCCAACGCGGAAATTTGTCGGTTGCGCCGAGTTCGCGCCTTAACGAAAAATCGTTTACTTTTACGACCGCGCCGTCGGTTAAAACGTCGAGCGACTTGCGATTCATATCTATTTCGTTTATAGCGTTTAACACATCTTCGCCGTTTTTGCAAACGGCAAAAAAGTCAAACACTTTAAAGCCCTGTTCCTTTAAAAAATTTACGGCGTCGCATTGCGAAAACAAAATATCGTCGCTGATATAATTCACGTCGTAAAAAAGTATTTCGGGCTTTCTTTTCGCCGTAACGGACGGGTCTAAATTTCGTATAGCGCCCGCCGCGGCGTTACGCGCGTTTTTTAACGGTTCGGTTGCGGTTTTATTGTAATTTTCAAGCACCGAAAGACGTATTATCGCTTCGCCTTTTACTTCGAGCATTCCCTTATAAGCAATTGACAAAGGAAAACTTTTAATGGTTAAAACCTGCGCGGTAACGTCTTCGCCGACGCTGCCGTTGCCGCGCGTAGTAGCCCTTACAAACTTACCGTCGTCGTAAGTTAAGCAAACGGTAAGCCCGTCGAATTTATACTCTACGGTGTAATCCGCGCCGCCCGCCTTTTCTACTCTCGTAAAAAAAGCGCGCATTTCGTCTTCGGTTACAGCCTTATCCAAACTGTAAAGACGCTCTATATGCTCGTGTTGCGAAAAAGCCTTTATAGGCTCTCCGCCGACCCTTCTCGTAGGCGAATCGAAAAGAACGACACCGCTCTCTTTTTCAAGCCGAACGAGTTCGTCGTACAGTTTATCGTACTCTCTGTCGGATACCGACGGATTATCGAGCACGTAATACTCGTGGGCGTATTTATTTAAAATATCTACGAGTTCTCGCATTCTTTTCATAATGATATCCCCGTTTATATAATTTCAAGCGGCGCGATTTGCGCGGAAAGCGATTTTATTCCGAATCCTTCGAAACTAACGTTTACGACTAAATTCGTACCCGCGCCTTTCGTTGAAATAATCATTCCTACGCCGAATTTGGCATGGCGCACCCTTACACCCGTTCTAAATTTAGACAAATCTTTTACGGGTTTTGCCGCGTTAGAAAAATTTTGCATAGGTTTATTAGCCGTACCGCCAACGCCGTAAGCGCGATTTGCGCCAAAAGAAGATCTCTGAACGGGTTTAGGCGGTTTCGGAACGGAATAAGTTTGCGCACCGCCGTAAGAGGATGCCGGCGAATACGACGAACTTGAAGGAAGATCGCTTTGATAGCCGTAATCGTCGTCATCGTATTTTTCTTTATTATATTTATAATTTCCGCGATTGCCGTATCCGCCGTAAGACGAACGGCTGCCGCTCGAATATCCGTAATCGGAATACCCCGTCGAACTTACACGTTTTTCGTCTAATTTTAAAAGTTGCGAAAGTTCGGTCATAAATCTCGACTGCA
>CAYTNZ010000055.1:0-6288 GCA_964439285.1 uncultured Clostridia bacterium
TCTATAAGCATATAATCGGCAACGTAATCGTATTTATCTACTTTCCAAAAAACGCCTAAATCGTCATAAACGCCGTTTAAGATAAACGGAACTACTAAAGTATTAAGTTGTGTTGTTTCGTAAGAAGGCGAACTCGAATGGTAATCGATACCCAAATATTTTTGAGTGCTGCTATTTACTACGCTTATATCGAAGGTTACGTTAAAATCGCCGTAACTTACGGTAATTATTTGCGTTCCGAATTTACGCGAATCGAATCCTGTAATAGTAAGAGAAGTAACGTCGAGTTCGGTATCGTTACCGTCGCTGTAATTTGCTTTTACGGACAAGCCCGTAGTATCGAATTCGTTTTCGATACCGAAATCGTACGAAGTTTTTGTAGGCGCCGAAACAAGAGTAAGCCCCGTAACGTATACTTCGGCTACGTTTACGCTGTATGTTATCTCTTTTCCTTCGAACGAAATAGTTACCGTTTTTTCGCCTGCCGTAGCAAAATCGTACGAACACATCGAAACTTCAACGTCTATGCTTTCTTGTTCAAGCCCTTTATAATTAACCTTTAACTGTAAGCCGCTAACGTCAAGCGTATCGCCTTGATTATAAGAATTTTTCGGCGTGCCGTCTAACGTAATGCTATCTATCACTTTGCAAGCTTTTCCGCCACGGAAACAAAGATATACCGATTTCGTTAAAATAGTTTCTTCGATTACGGTATAATTTGCCGAATCGTCTTTACCCCAAGCATCTTCGCTGTTAGTTACCCAACTGAAACCGGGCAACAATTCGATTTCGGCACCGCTTAAAACAGTTGCTTTAAATTCCGCATTGTCAAGATGAAAACCTATAAGTTCACCATATTCATACATACGCGATACTTTACCGGCAGCGACAAGCGAAGTAACAGTTTCGCCGTTGATTTTTATCAAATCGCCGATTTTTTTACCGATTATCGCCGACTCCGCTTTATCGGTATCCCACAACGCTTTCAATCCATCGTTATCCGTACGATTAAATTTAAAAGAATTGTCTTGATTATTAGAAATACTATCCCCGTATTTTACGCTCTGTAACGAAGAAGTACCCGTATACGCGGTAACGGTATAATCTATTTCGCAAGTATTGCCTTTATAAGTTACGGTTGCTTTTGCAGCGCCTACCGTTTCGTTTTTATAGTCGCTAATCATACCGGCGGTTAAATCGATTTCTTCGGAACTGTTATCGGAATACGACACCGTAATTTTTGCCCCTTCCGAAAGCGTAATAACTTTTTTATATTGTTCTATGGTTGCCGAAACGCCGCTGTTTACCGCAATTTGCGTTATCGTTTTTTGAGGTTCGGCTACGGTTACGTTATAAGTAAACGTTGCGTCGTGATAAGCGATTGTAACAACCTTTTCGCCTGTTTCCGAAAAATCGTAACTGCACATAGCTTCGGTTATGTCGATATCTTCGCTGCTTTCGTCAAAATAAGTTGCCGTAAGTTGCATATCTAAAGGTTCGAATTTGTCGCCCTTTTCGTAATTCGTCTTATTCGGCGCGGATTTAAGTGCAAGCGTGTCAACCGCCTTTTCGAGATACTCGCTGGTAAGGTTAACGTACAATTTTACGTCTGCCGTCAATGCTTTTTCGGTATTTCCCGTACCTACTGTCGAGTTATTATCAGACCAACCGTTTGCATTTATTATAGGCATAAGACCTTCTTTAAGCGTAATAAACTTAACTTGCTGCTTTGTAAGCCCTGCTTTTTCGAGATTTACGCCCATCATATCGCCATAAACGATTACGCGCGTAATACAATCTTGAGCAGCCCATTCTTTAAGCGTTTTTTCGGTGCCGTCGTAAGTAGTTAGCGCAATCAAATCGCTAAGGTCGTTTTCGCCGCACTTCAAATTCATACCGCCCCAAGTAGAACCGCTTTGGCTTCCGCTCGCCCAATGGAAAAATATTGTTTTATCGGGTGCATTAAAACCGCTACCTGCGTTTTCGGTATGCTTTTTCGTCAAATCGAGCAAAGCCGTATTAGACGTGTCGGCATTGACGCCGAAGTTGTTTTGCGTGATATATAAGCCCGTAAACAACATAACGGCACTTACGATACACAACAATGCTACTACTGTTTTTTTGAGTGTTTTGTTCATAACTTTCCTCCAAAAAAAATTTATAATTTAGCGTTAAACGCATAAATTCTTTTTAATCAGCCCTTTACCGCGCCGACCATAATACCGTCCATCAACTTTCGTTGATATAAAACGAATAGTAGTGCAGGCAATAACGACATAAACGCGCCTGCCGCCATTTTTAAGTTGGGTTCGGTTAAATCGCCGAGCAACGAGTCTTGATAAATTACCACCGCCAAAGTAAACGTTTCTCTTTTTGTAAGATAAACGAGCGGTCCGAAAAAGTCGCTCCAACCGGAAGTAAACGTTCCTACCATAATGTATAACAATATAGGCATACACAAAGGTAATATTAAAACGTACCTACGAAAAACGTTTGCCCCGTCGATAATTGCGGCTTCATCGATTTCTTTAGGGATAGAACGCATAAACTGCCTAAGCAAAAATATGTTCATAGCCCCGCCGCCGAACATAGCCGGAATTATTAACGGTTTTAACGAACCGAGCCATCCGAAGCGATAAAACATTACGTACAACGGCACTTGCAACACCGTTCCCGGAATCATAATGGTTGCAAGCACGCACGAGAATACCAATTCTCTGCCCTTCCATTTTAATCTCGAAAACGAATACGCACAAACAGACGCCGCCAAAGGCACGGTTATTACGTTAATTAATACGACTTTTAACGTATTTAAAGTGTACAAAAAATAATTGTTTTCCGCAAAAATACGTTTGTAATTGTCAAACGTTATTTTCGAAGGAAAAATTCGCGCTTCGTTAATATCGAAAATAGTCATAAACGAACGCGATATTAACAAGAAAAAGGGAAAAACCAAAAACAAAGCAATCAACGTAAGTACTACGTATTGCACTGTTTTTACGATAATGCGTTGCGTTTTCGCGCTACGGCATTTTTTTGAGGAGTCGTTTGTTTGCAATTTACTATCGGTACACATTTTTACCCTTCCTCCCCGTAAAATACCCATTTCGACGTTTTGAATATAATAAACGTGAAAAACGCTATAATTATAAAGAGTAACCAAGCGAACGCGCTCGCATAGCCCATATTAAACGACTTGAACGCTTCGTTATAAATTTTTACGGCTATAAAGTACAGCGAATTACCTACGCCTGTACCGCTCGAACCGCCTACTATCAACGACGAATTTACTTGCAACGAACCTATTATTCCCGTAATTAAATTATAGAAAATAATAGGAGTAGACATAGGTATAGTAATATGAACGAGTTTATTCCAAGCGTTCGCGCCGTCTAACGAAGCAGCTTCGTACAATGCCGCAGGAATATTTTTTAAACACGAAAGCCATATAATCATACCGCCGCCGACGTTCCATACGTTCATAAAAATAAACGTTGCCATCGACGTTTCTGCCTTACTGAACCAACTGAGCGCAGGTAAACCTATGCTTTCGAGCATATTGTTAAAAATACCCGAAGGTCCGACCAAAAACATATCCATAAACAGCAAGCCGCTCGCAACCGAAGGAATTATTACAGGCAAATAGAAAAGCGTTCTGTAAATTGTAATTCCTTTAACCTTAAAGTTAGCCGCCAACGCCAAAAAATATCCTAAACATAAATTTAAAGGTATAGATATCAACGCATACACAAACGTATTTTTAAAAACGGTCCACGTATCAGGGTCGAGCGTTAATATCATTTGATAATTTTTTAGTCCTATCCAACTCGCGTCGTTGAACAAATCGTAATTCGTAAAACTGTAATATAACGATTGAATTGCGGGCCAAAAAGTAAACACAATCACGCCGATTATAACGGGGGATGCGAACAGCATCCCTATCGCCGTATTTTTTATTTCTTTTTTAAAACGTACGCTTCTTTTTTTAGCGGCGTCGTTTTTAACGTTTACAATATCGTCCATTCTGTTTTCCTTACATTTTAATGTATCTTTCTATAGCGTTTTTACAAGTTTTCATAGCCGACGAATAAGAACTACCGCCGCAATATGCCGAAATCAAGTTAGTTATAGCAGTACTGATATTGCTTGCGTGTTTAGGTTTTTGCTGAGCAATATACGTGGTATAACAGTTCCAATCGGGGTCTTCGCCGATACCGCTGTTATACGTAAACGCCGATAAATTCATATCTAAATATCCGTTACCCCATTTATTCGTGCTATCGGTATAATCAGCCATATCTTTTCTTACGGGAACGTAATTAGAGCCGCTTTCAGCCATAATGTTTTGTCCTTCTTTCGAAAGTAACAATTTTAAAAACTGCCAAGCCAAATCTCTGTTTTTAGAATTTGCCGATACGGAATATCCTGCCGCGCCGCAACCGATTTTTTCGCTACCGCTCTTAACGGGCATAGTAACAACGTTATAATAGTCGCTTACTTTTTTCGCGTCGGTATAATATTTACCGAGTTCTTTTGCAACTACCGAAGTGGCTTGCGAATGGAATAAAATACAACCTTTATTGCCCATCATACTTGCTTGTTCGGTAGAAAGCGGAGCAACGTAACGCTTATCTATTAAAGATTTTAAAAACGTAAGCGCACTTTCGGTTTCGTTACTGTCTAACGTAAACTTTCCGTCTTCGTCGAAATAATCGACGCCGTATGCCTCGAATACAGGGTTATACACTGCTTCCCAAGTCATATAAGAATCGAGTAAATAATAATCGCTTTTGCCGTTGTTGTCGTAATAAGTTCTAAGCGTAGCGCATACCTTATCGAAATCTTCCCACGTCCAACCGTTTTTAACAAGACTCATATCAACGCCGGCTGCCTTAAATATCGCTGCATTATAATGACATACCACTCTGTCCGCCGAACGAGGAATCATATACTGCGCGCCGTCGAATTTTTCTTGTCCGAGTTTAATATACGCGTCGTAATAATCCGAAAGTTTAAAATCGCTCGTCGCACTTGCTTCTTCAGCCTTTATATAAGGTGTTAAATCGAGCATACAGCCTTTATCGCTTAACGTGAACATATCGAAACTGTTATTGATAAAAATATCGGGCATATTATCCGCGTTATACCAGTTTCCGATTGTTGCGCTTATTCCGCCAGAAAAAGGTACTATTTCGACCGTTACGTTAGGATACTTCGCTTTTAACAAATCTCCGAGATCCGAAATAATTTTCTTTTCGCTGGTGTAGTTGGTAACCCCTACTTTTAACGTTGCCGTTATATTCGTATCGGGTGTTAAATTCACTTCGTACTCCGAACCGGGATCTTCGGAATTTCCGCCACCCGTTCCGCCGCAACCGACAAATAAGCCGATTGACAATATTGTTGTTAATGCCATACATAAAATCTTTTTTAATTTCATTGCACTTCCTCCGATTTTGCTTTTATTTTTTATCGATTTAATCGATTTTACCGAATTTTATTAAATTTTTTAAAATTTACTCGCGTAAATTTTACGTTAAAAAATTTTTAATTTTGCTTTTAAGAGTTTTTTTATTGGTTGCTTTGCAACCAATAAAGCCCTTAAGGGCTTTCGTTCAAAAAAAATTACTTGCGCGCAACGGCAATACTTTCGCGAAACATTGCCGAAGCCTGCATACAATATCGTTCGGGATATTCTTTGCCGTTTTGCAATTTATCCAATACTCTTTTTGCGATTTCCGTTCCGTATTCTTCTTTGTCGAAGCCTATAGTAGTAAGCGAAGGTACGTTGTTTCTACCGAAAAATATATCGTCGCAACCTATTACGGAAACGTCTTTAGGGCAATTATACCCCATATCGCGTAGCGCACGAATAACTCCTAGAGCTGCCATATCGTTCGTGGCGAATACAGCCGTTAAATCGTTATAAACGCCGAATAATTTTTTACACCCGTCGTAACCTATATCGATAGAGTTACGCGTATAATCGTCGTTATATACGATATAGTCGTCGTTTTCGATAAATCCGCACTTTTCTCGCTCTTGCATAAAAGTTTTGCCGCGCTCGTCTACTATCCAACGCAAACGATCTATCGTACTCACATACCCTACTTTCGTATGACCTAATTCTTGCAACTTTTTCATACATTGACGCATAGCCTCGCACACGTCGTGATGCACATCCATATCGCTAACGTTTGAAAAATTAACCAATATAATATCGCGAGCCCGTAAATTCGCGAGTAATTCTTCGGAATAAATATTAGACGAAAAATTGATTAGCGCATC
>CAYTNZ010000056.1:0-6129 GCA_964439285.1 uncultured Clostridia bacterium
ATTGAAAATTTAAGAATAGATTTACCTAATTTAATGTTTGCTCAAAATCAAGACGGGTTGCATTTTTTCGGCGAATCTCGATTTATTACTTTAAAAAATATTTCGGGTAGGGCAGGCGACGACTTTATCGCGTTTACTTCCGACGAGTTAGACGGCACATCGAGTATTTACGACGTTTTGGTGGACGGCGTGCAGTTAGACGGTTCTGACCAAGGCATAAGGCTTTTAACGCGCGGCAAAGGCACGCTCGACAGGGTTACCATTAAAAATGTAAGCGGTACGTATACGAGTTACGGATTTTTTATGAATCCTTGGGATTGTCCTCAGTACGACAGAAATTTAAGATTCGGAAATTACGGTTCGATAACGCTCGAAAACATCGATTTAAGACAAGAAGGTAAAAAGTACGATTATACTAAGCCTATGCTTTTTAGATTAGGCGGTATATTCGATACTTTGCGCATTAAAAACGTTCATTTCGTAAATGCCGGCGACGATTCCGATTTTATGCAGATAGGCGCAAGTTACATATTTTTCGACGACAGAGATTGCGGCGATAAAACAGAAATAAATAATCTTATTCTTGAGAATATCGAAATTAAACAAGAAGAAAACGTTAACACTCGCGGCATAGTGGTTAAAGAATCGAAAATAAAAACTATGGTTTTAAAGGGCTGTATTTCTAACGTTTCGGCTTTGGAAATCGAAGACGGAAAAATCGATACGCTTTATTTGTCGGACGTGTATACGCCTGACGTAATCGACGAAAAACAACTTAAAAAAATAAAAAACGTTTTTTGTAAATAGGTAAAAATATGTTTTGTAAAAACGCGAAATGGATAGAGTGCGAAAAATATTCCGCGCCTATAATAATTAAAAAAATTACTATTGGCGAATTCGAAAAAGCGAATATTAAAATAAGCGGACTCGGATATTACGAGTTGTTTATAAACGGAAATCGTGTAGGTGAAGAATTTTTTAAACCCGCGGTTTCGGATTATCGCAGGCGCGATTTTTCGAATTGGTTGTATCCGTTAGACGACGAAACGTCGCATACCGTATATTATAACGTATACGATATAACGAAATATTTAAAATCGGGCGAAAACGTTATTGCGGTTATGCTCGGCAACGGCTTTTACAGGCAAAAACTTCGCGATATAGAGGGCAAAGTTTATTTTGGCGAAACGTTGTTGGCGTGCTTTGAGATAAGCGCGGAAAATTGCGGAAAAACCGAGTTTTTCGTAACGGACGGCAGCGAAATTTATATAGAAAGTTTTATAACCGAAAACAACCTTTTTTACGGCGAAACGCACGATTATTCTAATTTCGATTTAAAAACGCTCGAGACGGGCAACGTTAAAGGCGAGTACGTAAAAATCGCACCAGATTTCGACGCGAAGTTTATAGAACAAACCTGTCCTAACGATAAAATAATAAAAACGCTCGCGCCGTTTAAGGTAAGCGAAAAGAACGGCAAAACTATTTACGGCGTCGAAGAAAATATTGCAGGGTTCGTTACCTTTACTTCTCTTGGCGAAAACGTAATAATTCGCCATGCCGAAAATCTTGACGAAAACGGCGAGTTGGATTATTTTTCGGCAGGAAGTAAAGACCAAATTTCGAAAGTAGAGTACATAGCGACGAAAAAAGGACAAAAGTTGCATCCTTATTTTTGTTGGAGCGGATTTAAATATTTCGAAATAGAAGGAAACGTTTCAAATTTACAAGTTGCAATCGTGCATAGCGATATTAACGTAACGTCGTACTTTAAATGCGGAAATAAAAATTTGCAATGGCTTTACGACGCTTATATTCGCACTCAATTAAATAATATGCACGGCGGCGTACCGTCCGATTGTCCGCATAGAGAAAGATTAGGCTACACGGGCGACGGGCAACTTTGCGCCGAAAGCGCAATGCTTCTTTTAGATTCGAAATTATTTTACGAAAAGTGGATGCAAGATATAGCCGATTGCCAAGATATAAAAAGCGGACACGTACAACACACCGCGCCGCTATGCGGCGGTGGCGGCGGTCCCGGCGGTTGGGGCGGTGCTATGGCTATAGTGCCGTACTCGCATTATAAGTTGTATAAAGATAAAAACTTTATCGAAAAATATTTCGAAAACATTAAACGCTTTATCGAAAGTATGAAAGGTTTTTGCGATAACGGACTTATCGTAAAAGAGCGAGAAAAGGGTTGGTGTTTAGGCGATTGGTGTACGCCCGAACCTATAGTATTGCCCGAACCTTTCGTGAATACCTATTACTATATAATTTGTATGCAAATAGCGGAATATCTTGCAAAAGAGATAGGAAAAACCGTTGACTATTCGAGCGAAATAGAAAATTCGAAAGCCGCGCTCGTTAAAAATTATTACGACGAAAAAACAAGTTCTTTTTGCGGCGGAATTCAAGGCGCGGACGCTTTTGCGGTGGCGATAGGGCTCGGCGATAAAAAGACCGAAGAAAATATTTACGCAAAATACGATAAACTCAAATGTTTCGATACGGGCATTTTCGGAACGGAAGTATTAACCGATTTATTGGTAAAACGCGGAAAAACAGAACTTTTATATAAACTGTTGAGTTCAGAAAAATTCGCGTCTTTCGGCTTTATGCGAAAAAACGGCGCAACTACCATTTGGGAAGATTGGGACGGAAAATCGTCGCACGACCATCCTATGTTCGGCGCGTGCGTAAAACAAATTTTTTACGGAATAATGGGAATTAGCATTTTAGAAGGCGGCAAACACGTAACGGTAAAACCCGTAAATATTCCCGATTTAAAATTTGTCGATTGTAAACTTAAAATAGGCGGCGGCGAGTTGTATATAAGTTATACGTATTCGAAAACGGGCGTAAATGCAAAAATAACGGCTGATAATTTGCCCGTTACGTTAAAAACCGAAAAAGGCGATATAGACGTTGACGGCGAAATGGAATATTTCATAAACAAGGGTTAAAATGAAAAAATTTGCAGTTATTTCGCATACTCATTGGGATAGAGAGTGGTATAAGCCGTTTGAGATTTTCAGAACAAAACTCGTACGGCTTATCGACGAAGTTTTAGAAATTATAAGCGAAAACAAAAATTTTATTTTTCATCTCGACGCGCAGACCGTCGTGTTAGAAGATTATTTTGAAATTCGCCCCGAAAACGAAGAAATTATAAAAAAATACGTAACGAGCGGAAATATAGTAATAGGACCATGGTATCTTCAAAACGATTTTTATTTAACGAGCGGCGAGGCTACCATGCGCAACCTTTTATACGGTGGCGAAATAGCCGAAAAATACGGGAAATGCTCGAACGTGGGGTATATGCCCGACCAATTCGGAATAATTTCGGCAATGCCGCAAATACTTAGCGGCTTTAAAATACGTTCGGCTGTTTTCGGGCGCGGATATATGTATTACACCGCCGAAAGCGGAAAACTAAAAAGAATTTCTAAACCACCCGAATTTATTTGGAAGGGTGAAGACGGAAGTGAGGTTTTAGGCGTTTTTTTACAGCGTTGGTACAATAACGCGCAGCGTTTGCCCGAAGATACGAACGCGCTTAAAAATCTTATTTTAGAAAACGAAAAAGCGTACGAAAACAGTAACGCTCCCGTCGTTTTACTTATGAACGGGGTAGACCATTTGTTTCCGCAAAAAAACGTTTTATCGGTGATTGACAAAGCTCAAGAATTTTGCGATATTAAGCAATACCGTTTAGACGATTATATCGAGCAAATATCCGAGTATTTTGAAAATAATCCCGAAAAGATAGAAAAGTATTCGGGCGCGCTCGATAAGGGGACGGACTACGAAATATTAAAAGGTTGCCGTTCGAGCAGAATATATTTAAAACAACAAAACGTAAAAGCGCAAGATTTGTTAGAAAATAAGTTAGAACCTTTATATTCGTATTTAGAACTTAAAGGAATGAAAGGTGTGTATCCTTTCGGCGAGTTAAAGTATCTTTGGAAAAGTTTGTTGAAATTGCATCCGCACGATAATATTTGCGGATGTTCTACCGACGCCGTTCATAAGCATATGGAAATCGACTTCGAAAAAATAGAAAATTGCGGAACGGATTTGTTGAACAGGGGTATGGAAATACTCGCAAGGCATACAAAACTTACAAACGACGAAAACGCTTACGTGATTACCGTGTTTAATCCTACCGAGCGCGATTTTTGCGGTGTGGTAGAAACGCATATAGATATTCCCGTAGAAGAAAAACCCGAAAATATAAAAATCGTAGACGGTAACGGAAACGAGATTTTATTCGAAACGATAAAGCGAAAAAAGATGAACGCCGATTATTACAGCGATTACAATTTGCCCGTAATGCGCGAAATTTACAGATATTATTTGCTGTTAAACGCGTGCGTTAACGCGTATTCGTATTCAAATTATACGTTGGTTAAAACGGGCGAAAAATTTAAAATTAAAAAATTCGATTTATGCGCGAACGAAATTGAAAATAATTTTTATATCGTAGGGTTTGACGGCTGTCCGTATATAATAGATAAGCGCACGCAAAACAAAATCGAAAATCCTTTTTATTTCGAGTACAGCGCCGATTGCGGCGATTCGTACGTTTACAGGCACGGCGGCGAACCCGTCGAATTTAAAATTTGTAAATTTTCGGTTGTAGAAAATTCGCCTTTAAAAAAGAGCGTTGTGTTCGAATATCGCATAACGTGTCCTGAAAAATTTGACTTTAAGCGTATGAAACCTTCGAATAATTACGTATCGTTCGGTGCTAAATTAATCGTTGGGTTATACGCGAATTCTTCCGTTTTAGAAATTAAATACGTTGTAGACAATAAGGCTTGCGATTGCAGATTGCGCTTGGCGATAAACGGCGGATTAAGCGACTTTAAAACCTATTCGGACGAGCCGTTTAATTATCTTGAAAGAACGCCTTTCGAAAATTGCGCGGTTAGCGACTCGAACGTGCATCACGATACTTCGTTCATAAATATGCGCGGCGGCAAAAGCGGCGTCGAAATTTATACGTCGGGCGAGCATGAATTCGAAATTAAAAATTCGACGGCTCTTATAACGCTATTGCGTGCAACGGGCGTAATTACGCGAAACGAATTTACTTTTAAAGAAAGCGGCGAAGGTTGGCGTGTTTTCGATAATCAAGTAAATAGAAAAATAAGCGGCAAAATAGGTTTAAGGTTTTGCGAAAACGAAAGTTTTTCGAGTGTTTTCGTCATGGCTAAACAGTTTAGAGGCGGTATGCTCGTTAAAGGATTTTCGGTTAACAAAAATAAGTTTTTGTACGGAAACGCAACGTTGCAAACTTCTACCGCAAGCGACGTATATTCCGAAACCGACAAATACGAAAATTTGGTGGTCGACGGCGAACGATTGTTTAAAACGGATAATTCGAACTTGGTTGTAACCGCGTTTAAAAAGAGTGAAAATAAAGACGGCGTTATAGTAAGATTGTTAAATTTTTCTTGCGACGAAATAAAAGCAAAAATAGAAACGCCATTTTCTATAAAGCAAACTTCTTTGTCGGAAAAGGAAAGGATTGAGTTAAACGAGAACGAAGCAATAATCTTTTCTCCCAAACAAATAAAAACGTATGTTTTATGTGGGCGATTAAAATTTTTATAATAAGCGACTAATAAAAATCGCGGCTTCGCTTTAATAGCAAAGCCGCGATTTTTACTTTTGAATTTTACTTTTTAACTATGTTGATAAGATTTGCGTAGGTGTCGGGGAAGAAAAGGAATATAACGATAAGCGCACAAAGAGCAAGGAATATAATTTGAAAAATGAAATTGCGCTTAGACATAGCCTCGAGACCGACAACGCCGATAAGTACGAGCGAACCGTAGGTACGAATTACTTCGAATACGTTGAGTATCGAATCGGGTAAGAAAGGGAAATTTGCGTTAATAATGAGTAAAGCAAAAACTATTACCAAAACAACCGCAAGAATTTCGCCTAAAATGTCGAAAAATTTTTCTGATTTTTTAAACATATTTTGCCTCCAATCATAGCCGATTAAAAACGGCTTTTTTTATATTTTAAAGTAAATTTGCGTGTTTGTCAATAGTTTGGTTAAATTTTTTTTAAAAACGTGGCATACAATAGTGTATGACTATGAAATTA
>CAYTNZ010000057.1:0-6127 GCA_964439285.1 uncultured Clostridia bacterium
AAAATAGTCGATTACCTTTGCGACGAGTGTGCCGAGCATTTCGAAAATCTTAAAAACATTTTAACATCTTGCGGTGTAGAATTTACTGTTAACCCTAATATAGTGCGAGGACTCGATTATTATTCGAAAACTGTTTTCGAATTCGTGTCTACAAATATCGGAGCGCAAGGCACGGTACTCGGCGGCGGAAGATATGATACGTTAATCGAAAATTTGGGCGGCGCGTCCGTTCCCGCGGTAGGGTTCGGAAGCGGCATAGAACGTGCGCTTTTAGTGCTTGAAAATACAGGCAAAACCATTCCCGAAGAAGAAAAACTCGGCGCGTATATCGCGGGTATGGATAACGTTTCGCGCCAAAAAGCGTTCGAAGTTTGCACCGCGCTCAGAAGTGTAGGCGTTTCGGCTGATTGCGACCATATGAATCGCTCGATTAAAGCGCAGTTTAAATACGCAGATAAATTAGGTGCGCGTTTTGTAATAGTTATAGGTTCGAGCGAAATAGAAAAGGGCGTGTATACCGTAAAAGATATGGCAAATTCTAAGGCAGAAGAAGTTTCGGCTGAAAATCTCGTAAACTATATAAGAGAAAAACTGAAATGAGAGAACTCGCAACGGTAATAAAAACGTCGGGTAAAATCGCAACCGTTCAAATAATAAAATCGCCACAGTGCGGAAGTTGCAAAGCGTGCGCTTTTAAAAACGGCAAAAGTTACGTAAAAGTCAAAGCGAAAAACGAAATAGGTGCAACCATAGGGAATAACGTTTTGGTGGGGTGTGAAAAAGACAATCGCACGCTTGCGTCTTTTTTGGTGTATATAGTGCCGGTAATTTTTGTCGCAATCGGCGCGATTATAGGCTATTTTGCGTTTAAAAAAGAAGTTTATACCGTGCTTTTATGCCTTTTTATGCTTGTTTTAGGTTTTGTGGTCGTGTTTTTTTTCGATAAACTGTTATCGAAAAGTAAAGGGTTCGGAATGGAAATTATAGAAATTGTAAATAATAACGAAGAATTCGTTTCGGCGGAGCAAAATTACGATTTAAAGGAGAAAAACGATGGTTAAAGAAATAAATATAGCCGATTTTAAAGCGGCGCTTGCAGAAGGAAAAACAATGGTTGTCGATTTTTGGGCGGTATGGTGCGGACCTTGCCGAATGCTTTCGCCCGTACTCGACGAATTGAGCGAAGAATTTTCGGATAAAGCCGAGTTCGTAAAAGTAAACGTAGACGAAGAACTCGTACTTTCGCAAGAATACGATATTATGAGTATTCCTTGCGTAATCGTGTTTAAAAAGGGCGAAATTGCGGCAAAAAACGTAGGTTTTTTGTCGAAAGCGGCAATGAAAGAGTTTATCGAAAAAAATATTTAATTTGTTAAGCGGAGCTATATTTTTTAGTTTCGCTTGTTTTTTTATATCATAAAAAAACGGCGTTTTGCAGTGTTATTGTTGCTTAAAACAAACTATAAGAATAATAGCCGAAATAAAATACTTGGCAAGCCTTTTAAAACAATTGAAAAATGTTGCTGTTTATGGTATTATTATATTAGGTTTTTGGGCAATAAACGTAATTGTACTTTGTGATATAGCGTTAATATAACGTTTGTTGTAAAATTAATAAAAATTTACGTAGGAGAAAAAACTATGATAGATATGTCAACCATCAAAAAAACCGATAGCGAAGTTTACGCCGCGCTCGAACTCGAACTTAATCGTCAAAGAAACAATATCGAACTTATAGCAAGCGAAAATTTTGTTTCGCCCGCGGTTATGGCAGCGGCTGGCAGTCATTTAACGAATAAATATGCCGAGGGGTTGCCCGGCAAACGCTATTACGGCGGATGTCAATACGTAGATATAGTAGAAGATTTGGCTCGCGACAGAATCAAACAACTTTTCGGTTGCGACCATGCAAACGTTCAACCGCATAGCGGCGCAAACGCCAATACGTGCGTGTATTTTGCAATGCTTAAACCCGGCGATACTATTTTGGGTATGAATCTTTCTCACGGCGGACATTTAACGCACGGAAGTCCCGTAAATATTTCGGGTAAATATTTTAATATCGTGCCTTACGGCGTTTCGAAAGAAACCGAAACAATCGACTATGACGCTTTAGAAAAACTTGCGGTTGAAAATAATCCTAAAATGATAGTTGCCGGTGCAAGCGCATATCCGAGAATTATCGACTTTGCTCGTCTACGCGAAATTGCCGATAAAGTAGGCGCTTATTTAATGGTTGATATAGCGCATATCGCAGGTTTGGTCGCAACGGGATTACATCCTTCACCCGTACCTTATGCCGATTTTGTTACCACAACCACTCATAAAACTTTGCGAGGACCTCGCGGCGGCGTTATTATGTGTAAAGAAGAATACGCAAAGGCAATCGATAAGGCGGTATTCCCCGGAATGCAGGGCGGACCTTTAATGCATATAATCGCGGCAAAAGCCGTTGCTTTTAAAGAAGCGCTTTCTCCCGAATTTAAAGAATATCAAACTCAAGTCGTTAAAAACGCGGCTGCCATGGCAGACGAGTTTATCAAATGCGGCGTTCGTCTTGTTTCGGGCGGAACGGATAATCATCTTATGCTCGTCGATTTAAGAAATAAAAATATGACGGGTAAAGAACTCGAAAAAATGCTCGACGAAGTGAATATTACCGTAAACAAAAATACCATTCCTTTCGAAGAAACGAGTCCGTTCGTAACGAGCGGTATTCGTATCGGTACTCCTTCTATTACGACTCGCGGCTTTAAAGAAGAAGACGCAAGAGTAATTGCAAGGCTTATTACGAAAATTATCGACGAAAAAGAAGCCGCGTTCGATTACGTTCGCAGCGAAGTTAAAAAACTTTGCGAAAAGTATCCGCTTTACGCAAACGACGTAATGTAAGTAAATAAAAACGTAAAAAGCCGCAAGCGTTTTGGGGTTCACTTCATTTAACTTGCGGCTTTTAATACGCTGTTCGATAGTTTTTTACGTTTTTTATTTAGAGATAATTAAAAAAACAATAAAATTTTATAAAAAAATTGACAACGACATTTGTCTATGATAAAATAATAAAAAACAATTAAATGTTTTTAGCATTTAAGAGTAATCGATAGGGGGAGTTTTATGAATTGTAAAAGGTGTGGTGCGCAAATCGTAGACGATGCGGTTTTTTGTTCGATGTGCGGTGCGCGTGTAGACGGTAAAAAAATTTGCGAAAATTGCGGGCGAGAAATCGATGCTTGTTCGTTGTTTTGCGCGTATTGCGGAAAGCGTTTAGACGACAAACATAATTATGGCGGCGGGGCGGCGACTAAAAAAGCCGTTCGCGAAAACATCGATAAAAAGGATAATACGGGTGCTTTTAACGCGATAAACATAATAAAGCAAAGTCTTTTGTACGGCGCGCTGTGTTTTATGTTCGTTTGTTGCTTTTTGTTGTCGTTCAATTTTAAATTGTTAGGAAATTCGAGTGGCACGGGCAGGGTATCGAGTACTATAAGTTTAGGCGCTACGTCTTTTAATTATCTTATCGATTTATTTAAAGACGCATCTTCTGTATTTAATGCATTAGGCACTTACGGGCAAGATTATTTTATCGAATATAAAACAGGTTATTATCTTATGGCAGGATTAATCGCCGCGTGCGTTGCTCTTATTATGGTTGTATGTATCGTTTATTTTATAATAGGTACCGTAAAATTCGTTAAATCGTTTAAGAACAAACAGACTGTCGCAATGAGTAAATACGTTATAACGCCTGCAATCGTAAGTTTAGCCGCTATGATTTTTATGTGTTCGTTGCTTGAAGTTTCGGCAGCGTCCGCTACCGAAGTCGTACGGTTTAAAATTACTCTCGGCGCTATGCCTATAATAACCATAATATTCGTAGCGTTACTTTTATCGGGGGCGGCGGTATTACATTTCTTTAACGGCGAAAAAATTACGGCAAATCGTATTTTAAACTATTCGTTAAACGCAGGCGGACTTATAATCGCTTATTTACTTATACAAACTTTAGCGTCGAGTATGTATAACGTAAAATCGCAAGAAGTTTCGCTCGGAGTAGGCACGAGTATGATGTTTTATAGCGTATTACTTACAATCGGCGTAACGCCGAGCGCTTATACAACGACTGAATTAGAAAAATCGTTAACGTTGCTTTCAATAACGTTTGCTATTTATATAGCGTTGTTTGTTTTAGGGGTTACGATAATGCTAATTATCGCTAAAAATATAACTAAAGAAAAACAGCGAACAATTTTGCCCTTAGTGTTATCGGGGGTAGCGTTTGTCGTTTCGATAGTATACTTAATTATGACGTGTGTTGCGAAAGAGTATCTCACAAACGTTACGGTGGGTGCTGCGCCTATATGCGGAATTATTTTTTCTACGATGCAGATAGCAATGTCGATAGCGGCGTACATATTTATAGGTAAAAAGTGCGAACGGAAAACTTGTTTCGAGTACGAGTCTACATATAGCGCTAACGATTGCGCACGGCAAACTTTTGACGCGGCGGCAACTGAAAACATTGCCGAAAATATTGCAGAAACAGACGAAAACGATACAACCGATAATATCGGAAGTTTTGTCTGAAAGCGCGCGTAGCGCATTTTCAAGCAAAACTGATGTTATTTCAAACTCGAAGTACAAAAACGCAAGTTTTTGCATAAAATCCGTAAGGATTTTTGAGATTTTGCCACGGGCAAAAGATTTACTTCGTATAGTTTATAATATTCAAAAGGAATAAAAATATAATAGTAAAATAGCGAAAATGCTTTAATTTAAGTATTTTTGCGTATATATTCTTTGGGGCGGAGCGAAATTCTCCACCGGCAGTATAGTCTGCGAAAGCGCTTATAGAGGCGCTCCGAACGAGTGAAATTCTCGTACCGACGGTTATAGTCCGGATGATAAAAGAATTTTTAAGCGTTTGCGCGTAAAAAAGCCCCGTACTTTTAGTGCGGGGCTTATTGCGTTAAAAATCGGTAAAAATTCGCCTTTAAATTTTTAAGGAGAAAATTATGCAAATTTTAAAAGGTCAAACCGAAAACGACGTGTTAAAAGACGAAAACGGCGAAGTAAAAACCGAAAATGCGGAAAATGACGTAAAACTTTCGTCAACCGAAATAAACGAAAGCGGCAAAAAAGACGAACAAATCGATAAAAATTCGACAAGTAAAGTTAAAAGCGAACAGAAAAATTCTATCGCCGAAAACAGAACGAAAAAAGACTTTTTTTCCGCTTCTAAAATAGCGAAACTTGCTATTTTTTCGGCACTTGCGTTCGTGGTAACTTTTTTAGAATTTCCTATTTTTCCTGCCGCGCCCTTTTTAAAACTCGATTTTGCCAACGTTTTTATAATGCTTTCGGGTTTTATGTTCGGTCCTGTATCGGCAATAATCGTAAGTTTTATTAAAGAACTTTTAAGCCTTTTAAAGTCGTCTACGGGCGGTGTGGGCGAAATAGCAAACTTTGTAATGACTTTGTCTTTCGTTTTAGTCCCTTCAACCGTATACCGCTATAAAAAAGGAATAAGGGTGGTTATATTCTGCTTTATAGTGGCAACTTTTTTACAGTCGGGCGTGGCATTGCTTGCCAATCGGTTTATAAATTTTCCGCTTTTTATGGGCGACGGTGCGGCTGCGGCTTTTTCTGAATTGTGGATATACGTTTTTGCTTTTAATATAATAAAAGGCGTGGCGATTTCTATAGTTACGTTGCTTTTATATAAAAGAATATCGTGGCTTTTAAATAAATTTTAAGTCGGGTTTACATATCTAAATTTTAAAACGATTTTTATCGTTGCGCCTTTTTTAATTGCAAAAGAACGCAAAATGTACTATACTGTAAGTATGATAACAAGCAACGAAAAACAGACTATCGAATTTGCCGCAAACTTTGCCAAAACCCTAAAAAGCGGCGACGTAGTGCTATTAAACGGCGAAATGGGCGCGGGTAAAACCGTGTTTGTAAAGGGCGTGGCGCGCGCACTCGGTATATACGACGAAATAGTAAGTCCTACTTATGCGTATATGAACGATTACGACGGTAAATTATACCATTACGATTGTTATCGCCTTAAATGCGGCGAACAAGCCGAGGCGTTAGGGTTATGCGACTATTTTTACGCAAA
>CAYTNZ010000058.1:0-6081 GCA_964439285.1 uncultured Clostridia bacterium
GATTTTTATACCACCACTCCAAGTGGTGGTTAATTTTTGTTTGCTAAAGCCACAACGTAAAGCCCTGCTCGTTCGAGCAGGGCTTAAAAAATTTATTTTCGGTAACTATTTAGTTTATACGTCGGTGTAATTTGCGGCGTTTGCGTAAATAAACAGAGCGTTTTATTTTCTTGCGCCGAGTTTGTTTTTAATGCTTGCCTCGTATGCAAGTACCGTTGCGGCAACGCCTACGTTTAACGAGTCGCAACTTCCGAGCATTGGTATCATAATCATTTTATAATCGCCGTCGTACCATTCGCGCGAAATGCCGTAGCGTTCGCTACCCATAACCAACGCGCATTTTTCGCCGAAAGGTTCTTCGTAATAGTTGAGTTTTGCTCTCGTGTCGGCAAGATAAACGGTAACGCCGTTGTTTTTTAGCCAAGTTCTGCATTCTGAAACGGTTTCGAACTCGAACGTAGGAACGGAAAGAATAGCGCCCTGACTTCCTTTTATAAGTTTAGGGTGGGTAAGTCTTGCCTTTCTGTTGCAAATAAATACCCCGTCGAGCCCTGCGCCGTCTGCCATTCTCAGCATCGTGCCTACGTTACCCGGAATTTCGATACCGTCTAAAATAAGTATCACGGCGTTTTTTGGGGGGGTAAAACTTGCGATGTTGAATTTAGGCAATTTGCATAACGCCATAAGCCCGTCCGGTTGACCGCGTTCTGAAATTTTTTCGTACGTTTTTGCCGAAACGGTATAAAGTTCGCAAGTTTTTTTGCAAAGTTTTTTTATGAGTTCGCAAGCTTCGGCGGTGCGAATGTGTTCGGGACATAAAATTAAACTGTCGACAGGGGTGTCGAATTTTTCGCACATTTTTAAAATCCAAATACCTTCGGCAACGAAAAGTTTTTGAGGGTTGGGTTTCAAGTTGGACAGTATGCCTTTAAGTTGTTTTATTTTAGGGTTTTGTTCGCCTATCGGCAAAAAATTGTTTTCGCTTATTATTTGTTGAATATCCATAATTTTATTATACAATAAAACGCGTCGCATTGCAATAGTTTTTGTAACGACGGTTACGCCGAAAACGCGCGTTTTTAAAAAGTATTATTGTTAAATTAGCGTTATATGATTTTTAATTATTTTACGATAGATTTTCAGGGAAATACTTTTTGCCTTGAATTACGTTTCGCCTTTCGAATTCGGCGTTAATGCCGTTCAGTACTCGTTTTTTGTCGGCAGACCATTCGGGAGCGATAAGCAAGCGTTTAGGCGCGTCGCCCGTAAGCCGATGAATTATTATATCGGGCGGCAATATTTCTACCGCGTCGCATAAAATATCGAGATAATCTTCAAACGAGAGTGTTGAAAATTCGCGTCTTATATACATTTTTTCAAGGTCAGTATCCTTTAAAACGTGCAAAAGTTGTAATTTTATGCCGTCGGAACCTACTTTTGCAACGTGTTTTATCGTTTCGAGCATAGTTTCTTTATTTTCGTAAGGGAGCCCCAAAATTACGTGCGTAACGACGTTTACTCCTATGTTTTTAAGATTTTTTACCGCGTTGTCGTAAACGGAAAGGGGATATCCTCTGCGTATTAAAGTCGCCGTGTTTTCGTTTGACGTTTGCAAGCCGAGTTCTACGAATACGGGTTTTATATCGTTTAATTTTTTAAGCAGTAAAAGTATGTCGTAAGGTAAACAATCGGGGCGCGTGGCAATCGCAACAGCCGCAACTTCGGGTGTTTGAACGGCTTTTAAAAAAATTTTTTCAAGGCGTTCTACGGGTGCATAGGTATTGGTATAACTTTGAAAATACGCAATGAACTTTTTTGCTGCGGATTTTTTTACAATACGACTTTTGGCGCGTTCTATTTGGCTTTTAATATCCGTTCCTTTTTCGGCGAATTCGCCTGCTCCGCCGGCACAAAAAATGCAACCGCCGTATCCGAGAGTTCCGTCGCGATTAGGGCAGGTAAAGCCTGCGTCTAACGCGAGTTTATATACCTTTTCGTTGAATTTTTCTTTAAAATACGCATTTGCCGAACGGTATCTTTCCATTATTTATCGCCTTCCGTTTCCAATTCGAAATGTCTGTTCGGCGAAACGAGAATAGTTTCGTAATCGGTATAAACGACGAATCCCGCTTTTGATTTAGAAGGCTTTTTAACGAATTTTTTTTCGCATATATCTACGGGGATTTTATCGCCGTTTTTGCCGTCTGAAAAATACGCGCAAATTTCGGCGGCAAACAGTTTAACTTCGTTCGGAACGCTTTGTTTGTCGGTTTTTATAATCACGTGCGCGCTGTGGTATTTTTGCGTGTGTAACCATAAATCCTCGTCTTTGGCACTCTTTAAAAGTCTGTCGTTTTGTACGTTGTTGCGCCCTGCCAAAATAGTGAAATTATTAAACGCAAAAGTTCTGAAAGGCGTTTGTACGATTGTTTTTTTCTTAACGACTTCGGTTTTTATAAGATTATAGTCTTTTAATTCTTCTTCTATTTCGGTTAAATCGAGTATGTTTTCGGCGCGTTCGAGTTCCGAAATTATACTGTGAATATAATAAAGTTCGTTTTCGGTTTCGGCTTTTTGCGGCGCGATAGCGACGAGCGTGCGTTTTTGCTTATTGTACTTTTTATAAAATTTTTGCGCGTTTTGCGCGGGGGTAAGCGTTTTGTCGAGAGTGATTTTAACGGTGGAGCAGTTTTCGTCGTAATAATTTATAAGTTCGCAAAATGGCATTCCTTTTTTAAGCGCGTAAATATTCGCCGTTATAAGTTCGCCAAAAATACGGTTTTTTTCGATATTGTCGCATTCGCGTTCGCGTTCTAAAATCTGCGCGAGTTTTTTTTCTTCTTTTTTGCGTTTTGCCAAAAGCACGCTTTCGAGCTTTCTTTTTTTGTCGGCAAACTCTTTTGCGTTTTCTTTTTCTGTATAAAACTTGTCTTGCGCCGCGTTTACGCTGTCAAAGGGTATTTTTTCGCCGTCGTATTTTACGTAAAAATCTACGTACTGCCCGTTTAAAATAGCGACTGACGGCGATATTTCGTTCGAAAAAATAAAATCGCAAATAAAATCGGCGAATTTTTGTGCCGACGTATCGTCGAAACGTTCGCAATTATCCAAAATGCCGTAACGTTTGCATATCTGCGTTGCCGTAGAGTAAGAAATTCCGCTTACGCGTTCGAATAAAAAACGTGCAAGTTCTCCGCCTAAAAAGCCTTTTAAAAGGTTTGCAAGTGCGTTTTTGTCTGTTAAATCGACTTTGTCTTGCGGTTCGGGAAAAATATATTTAGCCCCCGGAAAAAGCGTACGTTTAAAACTTTCTTGCAGCGACGATATTTTGAGCGCGCCCGATATAATCCCGTTTTCGCATAAAATAAGGTTAGAATATTTACCCATAATTTCGGCGTATAATATTCTTTCCGAACGCGAAAATTCGCCCGTACAATCGAAGGTAAAAGCGATAATACGTTCAAAGCCTATTTGAGTTATGCTCTTTAAAGTAGCGCCTAAAAGGTGCTTTCTTAAAAGCATACAAAAATTAGGCGCGACTTGCGGCGCAACGCGCGAAGCCGCCGATATCGAAACGCGCGCGAAAGACGCGTTCGTGTTAAGTAAAAGTTTATGCGTTTTTCCGCCTGCGTATAAAATAATATTAATTTCATCGCGCGAGGGTTGTATGATTTTATTTACTTTTCCTTCGCTAAGAGTATCGTTTAGTTCTTTGGCGATATGTCTTAACGTGTATGCGTCTTGCGGCATAAATACTCCTTTATGGATAAAAATCGCAAAAATATAATAGTTTTGCTTTAACGATTTTTTAGCGTGTAAAAGTTAAAGTTTTAACCATTTTTTAAACGAGTTTTACCGAATATCGTATCCGAATAAAATATTTAACGTATATATTATATTCAAAAATATTAAAAAAGCAAATTGTTTCGACGGAAAATACGTATAAAGGGTTAAAAACGCTTTTCAAATTTATTTGTTTATGCTAAAATGTAGTACTGAGTAAAAAAGTATATTTTTTCAGGAGAAAGATTTATGAAATACAAAGTAGAAGCCTCTGCAAAAAGCACCGTAACAATTAAAATCACTTTTACTAAGCAAGAATGGGAAGAAGCTAACCTTAAAGCTTATCAGCAAACGAGGGGCAGATATACCGTAAACGGATTCAGAAAAGGCAAAGCGCCTAAACACGTTATCGAACTCAATTACGGTAAAGGCGTTTTTTACGAAGACGCGCTCAATAATCTCTATTCCGAGCATTATTACAAAATTTTAGATAAAGAGGCAGAAAACTTTACGGCAGTAGGTCAACCCGAACTTTCTGTAGACAAACTCGACGATAACGGAGCGGTACTTATTGCCGTTACTCCCGTTAAGCCCGACGTAAAATTAGGCGAATACAAGGGTATAAAGATTGAAAAAGTTGAGTATAATGTTACCGATGCCGACGTTGACGCAGAACTTAAAAAGTTGCAAGAAAGAAACGCTCGTACGGTTGACGTAACCGACCGCGCGGCTAAAGACGGCGATACCACCGTTATCGATTTTTCGGGCAGCATCGACGGCGTTAAATTCGAAGGCGGCACAGCCGAAAAACATACGCTCGTTTTAGGCAGCCATTCTTTTATCGAAGGATTCGAAGAACAAATCGTAGGTATGAACATCGGCGACGAAAAAGACGTTAACGTTACCTTCCCCGAAGATTACCACGCAGAAGAACTTAAAGGCAAACCCGCAGTATTTGCCGTTAAGTTGCACGAAATTAAAACGAAAGAACTTCCCGAAATTAACGACGATTTCATCAAAGACGCGGCAGGAGCGGAAAGTTTAGAAGCGTATAAAACCGAAACTCGCGCTCGCCTTGAAAAAGACGCAAAACTTAAAGGCGAAGGCGAAACCGAAAACAATATCGTAAAAGCAATCACCGATAACGCCGAAGTGGAAATTCCCGACGTTATGATAGAAAATCAAATCGATATGATGGTTCGTAATGCCGAATATCGTCTTTCTATGCAGTATGGCGGTCTTAAACTCGAAGACTATCTTAAATATATGGGCTCTAATATGGCTGATTTTAGAAACGGCTATAAAGAACAGGCGGCAGAAACCGTAAAAAGCCAACTCGTAATCGATAAAATTATTCGCGTTGAAAACATTAAAGCGGATGCGAGCGAAGTAGATGCTAAACTCGAACCTTACGCAAAAGCCAAAAAGGTTAGTCTTGAAGATTACAAAAAAGATATGGATCCTCAACAACTTGAATATATCGAAAACGATATTACGATTAACAAATTGTTCGAGTTTTTACAGGCAAACAACGAAATGGTAGTTAAAGGCGAAAAGAAAGCCGCCGCTAAAAAAACCACCGCTAAAAAAGCCGAAGCGAAAGACGGTGAAGAAAAACCCGCAGCAAAGAAAACGACCGCTAAAAATTCTACCGCTACGGGCGAAAAGAAAACCACCGCTAAAAAAGCAGAAGTAAAAGACGGCGAAGAAAAACCCGTTGCCAAAAAGACGACTGCTAAAAAAACCACCGCTAAAAAGGCGGAAGACAAAGCGGAATAATTGATTTTGTCTATTGCCGTAATGCGTTTTTTCTTAAAAATCACGAAAATGCTTTATATAAATTAAAGCGTTTTCGCGAATAAAAATATATTATTTTATAAAAGGTGTAATTATGGATGAAAGAAACAGTTTAATTCCCGTAGTAGTAGAGCATACCGACAGGGGCGAGCGTTCTTACGACATTTATTCGCGTCTTTTAGAAGACAGAATTATTTTTCTTTCAGGCGAGATTAACGACGCTATGGCGAACACCATAGTTGCGCAACTTATTTATCTCGAAGCCAAAGATACTAACAAAGACATTATGGTTTATATCAACAGCCCCGGCGGCAGCGTTACCGCAGGTATGGCTATTTACGATACGATGAATTATATCAAATGCGACGTAAGTACCATATGTATCGGAATGGCTGCGAGTATGGGCGCGTTTTTGTTATCGAGCGGAACAAAAGGCAAACGTTACGCTTTGCCCAACAGCGAAATTATGATTCATCAACCTTTGGGCGGCGCTCAAGGTCA
>CAYTNZ010000059.1:0-6079 GCA_964439285.1 uncultured Clostridia bacterium
CAAAGAACTTTTAAAGAGCGACGTAGACGCCGTTTGCGTTTGTACGCCTAATATTTCGCATAGCGAAATTACAGTTGCGGCTTTATTGGCAGGAAAACACGTTATTTGCGAAAAACCTATGGCGATAAATTACGAAGAAGCAAAAGCAATGCTCGACGCAAAAGCAAAGAGCGGTAAAATATTGACGATAGGTTATCAAAACAGATATCGCCCCGAAGTTACTTATCTTAAAGAAGAAGCGAATAAGGGTACTTTCGGCGATATATATTTTGCAAGAGCAAAAGCGATACGCCGCCGCGCCGTTCCCACTTGGGGCGTATTTTTAGACGAAGAAAAACAGGGCGGTGGTCCGCTTATCGATATCGGTACGCACTCGCTCGATTTAACGCTTTACGTTATGAATAACTACAAGCCTAAATACGCTGTAGGCACGGTATATCATAAACTCAATAAGCAGACTCAAACGGGAAACGTTTGGGGAGATTGGGATACCGAAAAATTTACCGTAGAAGACAGTGCGTTCGGTTTTGTGGTAATGGAAAACGGCGCAACCATTTCAATCGATTCGAGTTGGGCGTTAAACTATGCCGACGCAGGCGAAGCGCAAACGCTTATTTGCGGAACTAAGGCAGGGGCGGATATACCTTGCGATTCGAGATTACGTATAAACGGTGTAAATAACGGCAGACAATATATAACAGAGCCTGATTTTAACGCGGGCGGCGTTGCGTTTTTCGGCGGAACAACGGTAACTCCTGCTCTTATCGAAGCAAAAACTTTTGTAGACGCTATAAACGGAAAGGGCGAACTTGTCGTATTGCCCGAACAAGCCATTGTGGTTACTCGTATTTTAGACGCAATTTACGAATCCGCAAAGACCGGTAAACCAGTTTATTTTGATTAAGGTGATTTATGAAATTAGCGGTTTTTTCTCCCGTATTCGGGAATAAAAGTTTAGAAGACGCGTTAAAATATCTCTCGCAAAAAGGTGTTGACGGCTTAGAATTGGGTGCGGGCGGATATCCCGGAAAAGCGCACGCCGATATTATCGAACTTAAAAACAATCCTAAAAAAATAGAAGAATTAAAAGAACTTTTCGCAAAATACAATATGGAGATATGCGCGTTATCGGTACACGGAAACGGCGTTCATCCTCAAAAGAATATTGCGAACGTTGCCACGAAAGAATTAGAAGCGGCGATAGAAGTTGCGCCCAAACTCGGCGTTAAAAAGATAATAACTTTTTCGGGTTGCCCCGGCGACGGAAAGGGCGATATGCCTAACTGGGTTACTTGCGCTTGGCCTAACGAGTATAGAGAAGTTCTCGATTATCAGTGGAACGAAGTTTTAATTCCGTACTGGAAAAAATATGCCGCGCTCGCAAAAGAAAACGACGTGCAAATTTGTTTCGAAATGCACCCCGGTTTTTGCGTATACAATCCCGAAACGCTTTTAAAATTAAGAGCGGAGGCAGGCGATTCGCTCGGTGCGAATTTAGATCCTTCGCATCTTATTTGGCAAGGCATCGACGTGGTTTCGGCAATTAAAACGCTCGGCAAAGCACTTTTTTATTTCCACGCGAAAGATACGGCTCTCGATAAAGAAAACGTCGCTAAAAACGGCGTTTTAGATACAAAACCTTACGAAAACGAGGCGGAGCGTTCGTGGATATTCAGAACGGTAGGTTACGGTTCGGGCGAAAAGTTTTGGAAAGACGTCGTATCTGCGTTAAGAATTATAGGTTACGACTATTATATGTCAATCGAACACGAAGACAGCCTTATGACGCAAGACGAAGGACTTGAAAAAGCAATCGATTTTATGAAAAAAATTATGGTTCGAAGCCCGCGTACAAACGGACTTTGGTGGGTTTAGTTTAAAAATTTTATAAGAATGTAAAAAAGAACGGATTTTTTTTGATTATAAAATCAGAAAAGTCCGTTCTTTTTTTTACTTTATATAATTAAATATTTTCCCGTTGCAAAACGAGCGTTTTATTTTTTCAACCAAGTCGAAATATTTAGCGTTAATAAAATAGGGTAAAGTTCTAATCTTCCTAAAAGCATTGCAAGTGAAAGTACTATTTTCGAAAAAGGCGAATATACCGCGTAACTTGCCATAGGACCTACGAGTCCGAGCCCCGGACCTACGTTGTTAAGACAAGACAGGGCCGCCGAAAAATGAGTTTCGATTGCTACGCTTGACATAATATTCGAATCGATTGTAAGTAATAAAAAAGTAACTATAAATATTAAAACGTAAACCGAAAAATAAGAACTTACGCCGTTTAGAGTGTCGGCGTCTAATCTTTTGCCTTCGAATTTTACTACCGTTGCCGTTCTCGGATGAACTACGCGCTTTAAATCGTTGCCGATTTTTTTAATTAAAATTATCAATCTCGAAACTTTAAAACCGCCTGCGGTAGAGCCTGCGCAACCGCCGGAAAACATTAAAAATAAAAGTACCGCTTTCGAAAGAGTAGGCCAAGTATTAAAGTCTGCCGTGGCAAAACCCGTAGTGGTCATTACCGACGACGATTGGAAAAAAGAATACCTTAAAACTTCTGAAAAATTACCGTAAATTTCGTATATGTTAAAGCCGATAATTACTGTGGCGCATAGCATTATGCCTACGTATACCCAAAGTTCGCGACTTTTAAAAAAACTACCGATTTTTCCGACAATTATAAAAAAGTAAAGGTTAAAGTTTATGCCGAAAAGCATCATAAAAATCGCGATTACCCATTGTATATAAGGCGTTGCGTTCGCAAGGTTCGAAGAATACATTCCGAAACCGCCCGTGCCTGCCGTCCCGAATGCGTGAATTAAACTATCGAATAAAGGCATTCCGCCCAAAAGCAATAAAATTAGTAAAAGCAACGTCATCGCCGAGTATATTATATATAAAATCAGCGAGGTTTTTTTTGCGGTGGGTACGACTTTGTCTATAATAGGCCCCGGCATTTCTGCGCGGAGAATATGCATTGAACGGTCGGTCGTTTTCGACGTAATGGCGAGTATAAACACCAATACGCCCATGCCGCCTATCCAATGCGTAAAACTGCGCCAAAAAAGCATTCCGTGGGTTAGCGATTCGACGTTTGGTAAAATCGATGCGCCGGTTGTGGTAAAACCGCTGACCGTTTCGAATAACGCGTCGATATAGTTGGGAATGTCGCCGCTTATAACAAAAGGAATTGCGCCGAACAGCGATACGGCAATCCAAGCGAGAGCAACCGTTACGAGTCCTTCTTTTGCAAATAGAAAAGGACTTTGGGGTTTTAAAAGAAAAGAAAGTAAAGAGCCTATCAAAATTTCCGCCGCCGCGGTCGAAGCAAAAGCGATTACAGGTAGCCATTCGCGATAAATTGCCGAAACTACGAGCGGCAAAAGCATAAGCAAACCTTCTAACTTTATTACTTTCCCCGTAGTGTTAAAAACCATTCTGTAGTTCATAAACCAATTACCTCGCAATAATGTCCGAAAGGTTTAAAATGCGTTTGCCTTCGGCAATTATTATCACGTAGTCGTCGGGGAGTATAACGTCGTCGCCGGTGGGGATAAACGAAGTTTTGCCGCGGGTTATTCCTGCGATAAGTACGTTGTTCGTAATTTGCATTTGCTTTATCGGAACGTTTGTATATTCGAAATCTTCTAAAACTTTAAATTCGACCGCCTCAGCCATATTGTTCATAATAGAATATAACGATTCGATGTGGCTGTCTAACGAATTTTTAAGCGCGCGAGCGTATTTTACTATTAAATCGGCAACCGTTTTTCTCGGAGATACGATGCAATTTAACCCTAAATCTTCGGCAAGCGACGATAATTCTTTATTGTTTACCTTAGTGATTGTTTTAGGAACTTTTTGCGATTTTGCGTAAAACGAAATTAAAATATTGTCTTCGTCGCGACCGGTTAACGCTACGAACGCATCGGTCGAAAGAATGCCTTCTTCTATTAAAAGTTCTTGCGACATACCGTTTCCGTGAATTACGGTAGCGGAATCGGGAAGAATTTCGCAAACGTCTTGGCAAACTTGTTCGTCGCAATCTATAAGTTTTACAGAGTGTCTGCCTGCAAGCAGCATTTGCGCGAGATAAGTAGAAATCGTGCCTGCACCCAAAAGGATAACGTTTTTAACCTGTATGTTTTCAATTCCGATTATATTCAAAATTTTTATAACGTCTTTTCTGGTCGCAATTATTCCTATTTTATCGCCGCTTTTTAAAGTGAACGCGCCGTTCGGGATATAAATTTTATCGTCGCGTTCGACCGTGCAAATTAAATATTTTTCTTTATGCCGTTTTCTAAGTTCTACAAGAGAAATTCCGTTTAAATGCGAATCTAAGGGGAGTTGAATTTCTATCATTTCGAGTTTGCTACGCGGAAATTTTTCTACTTTCGTAGCCGACGGTAATTTTAAAACGTTGTAAATTGCTTCCGCCGCCATAAGTTCGGGGTTTATGACGAGCGAAAGTTCTAATTGTTGTTTCATAAACGAAAGACTGTCGTCGTTGTTTTCAAGGTCGCGTATTCTTGCTACGGTGTGTTTTGCACCCATTCTTTTTGCGGCAAAGCACGATAGCATATTAAATTCGTCCGAGCCGGTAACGGCTATAAAAAGTTCGGCTTTTCCCGCGCCGATTTCTTTTAATTTGTCGTATTCTGTTCCGCTTCCGCATATTGCGATTATGTCGTACGTGTTGCGAATTTCTTCGACGACGGCAGGGTTATTGTCCAAAGCCGATACGTCGTGCTGTTCGTTCACAAGGCTTGCGATAATTGTTTTTCCTATTTTGCCGCAGCCTACGATTACTATCTTCATTAATAACTCCTTTAAATTAGTTTGGATTGCTTAAAAAAGACGTTTACATTATAATCCAAAAGCTAAGATAAATCAATTATTTTGTTTTGAATTTGAAAAATATTACAATTTCGTGAAAATTGTCGCAATAAAATTGCGACAACTTTTTACGGGGTTACGGACGGCAATCCGTTTTCTTTAAACTGCCGTCTATAATTTCTCGGGCTTATATTAAATTCTCGTTTAAAGACCTTCGAAAAGTAGTTGTAGTCTGGAATTCCGCATCTTTCGGCGATTTTATTTACGGGCAACGTTGTACTTTCGAGTAGGTTAAGCGCTTCGTTCAGTCTGCGTTTTTTTATAAAATCTGCAACGGACGAGTTAAAATATTCTTTAAAAAGGGAATAAAGTTCCGATTTTGAAAAGTTGAATTTAGAGCATAAAGCGTCTACCGATAAATCTGACGATAAATTTTTGTTTATGTAAGACGATATCGCAACGTCTATTCTTTTGCCCGAAGAATACGCAAGGTTTTTTAAATATTCGTATCCTGCGCACGCGTCGAGTATATGAATTGCCGAATTGATTTTGTCAAGGCTCATAGTCGCAAGTTTATTAAAACTTTTTTCGAGATTTTCGCGCGTTTCGGGGGCGAATAAATTTGAAATTGCCGCAAAGTTGTCGTGATTGTTCGTTTTGATTTGTCCGATAACTATATATCCGATAATCGTATTGTTTACTATGATAGGTGAAAAACATTCTAAAAGTCCTACGTGGCAAGTGTAAACGTATTGTTTAAGCGTTTTTTTACAAGCGGCGAACGCGAGCCTGTCGCATTCTTTGCATTTTTTGTCGAACGAAGGGTCGCTGCGCATATCTTTACAAAAATCGGTTAATCTTTCTGGATAAAAACACACTTCGTTTTCGTTGCTGTCGTAAAAGGATATTTTTATGCCTGTCAGATTATAAAAATCGTGTAAAAGTTCTTGTAACTTTTGTAGGTTATAATGTTGCATATTAGTATTTCCTAAAACAAAATTACCATATTAATATACAAATTGTACTATAATAAGATATAAAAATCAAGTAAAATAAATGCAGAGGTGAAAAAATGAATTATTTAAGCATCGATATTGGAACAACTTGTTGTAAATGTCAACTTTTTTCTGAAAACGGTGAAATTTTATTTTATAAAAACGCCGAGTATTCTTTAAAAATTATAGGCGACGATTACTACGTAGACGTTGAGGCGGTTTATTCGAATATTACGGCT
>CAYTNZ010000060.1:0-5980 GCA_964439285.1 uncultured Clostridia bacterium
TACGCGAAGTAAGCACGCGTGTTTTTCCGCTACCTGCCCCCGCAAGAACGAGAACCGCACCTTCGGTGTCGGTTACGGGCATTAATTGAGTAGAATTAAGTGATTTTAAAATTTCGTTCATATTTTTTCCGTGTAAAATGTATTTGGTATATTGTAACATATTTTAAACGAAATTTCAATTTCTTTCCGCCTGTTTTTTTCGCTTGCGACAATAAAACGACAAAGCGATATTCCGCCCGATATTTATCTTTAACGCTATATTGCGATAAACGTTTATCTGTTTTTTATTTCGAATTCGTATTCTTTTTTAAATCTCGAAAGTGCCTTTAAATATCGTTCGGAAAGTTGCAAAGTATAACGCTGTTTTTCTTCGTACGATAAAGTGGCAAAATACTCTTTGTCGGTTAGCCTTCCGATAGCGTCGCTAACTTCGCCTTCGGAAAGTAACAAGGCTTTTACTTTTTCGTAAAACTCGTCGTCTTCTTTTACGCCCTTTATAGAGCAAGTAACCTTTCCTGCAAAATACCTTTCTACAAGACTTTCGTTTTTACCTTCTTGTTTGGCGCGTTTAAGTTCTGCGCGTAAATCCGTTTCGTAATCACGCCAAAATCCGTTTTTAAGGCGAAGTTTCGCTTCTTTTGCAACGTTTTTTAAGTTTTTGCCTTCCGCTTTCATATAAATCTCCTTTTTTCGACAAATACTCTTAATTTTCGCAAGCAAAAAGCCTGCTATCGATTGATAACAGGCTTTTAAATTAATTTTTGATATTACGTTTTCTTGCCGCTTCCGACTTTTTCTTTTTACGAACGGAAGGCTTTTCGTAATGCTCTTTACGACGCAAATCGCCGATTATACCGTCACGCGAGCATTTTCTTTTAAAACGGCGCAATGCGCTGTCGATAGACTCGTTTTCACCGACTCTGATAGTAGACATACCCTTTTCAACCCTCCTTTGCCTAAAGCGATTATTTCTACGCAAAAGCGTATTATTATTTTAATACAATCGTAAATGGTTGTCAAGTTTTTATGCGGCACTTTCAATCATTTTTTAAATCATTTTTAACGTTTAAAATCGATTAAAGCATACGTTCGCCCATATCTTGACCGCCCAAAATATGAATATGAAGATGAAAAACCGTTTGCCCCGCGTCTTTGCCCTGATTGATAATTATTCTGTAACCGTTAGTAATGCCGGCAAGTTTTGCGATTTTAGGAAGTTCAGCCATACATTTACTTAAAAGTTCCGCTTGCTTTGAATCCATTTCTTCGAGCGTTGAAAAATGCGATTTAGGCACGCACAAAACGTGAATTTTAGCCTGCGGCGCAATATCGCGAAAAGCGAGCATATATTCGTCTTCGTACACCTTAGAAGAAGGGATTTCGCCGCTTATTATCTTACAAAAAAGACAATTGTTATCAAGACTCATAATTTTACCTACCTTTGATTTTTTCGATTTTTAAAATATTTTTGTTGTTTAGCCATCAAAAGCCGAACATTATTAAATTTTAACAAATCCAAATTTTTAGTTTAATTCGTTCGATTCTCTAATACTTAAGTTTACAAAGCAAACCGTCTTTAAATTGTTCGACGGGAACTACTTGCGTTTTGCCGTTTTTAAAGCAAGGCAAGTACAATCTTATATAATTTTCGCTGTAACCTTGGGTGTAGCCGTCTTTTTCTTCTTCGCAAATCAACGTAAGAGTTTTGCCTATAAAACGATCTTCGTACTTTTCGCGGCATTCTTGCGCCTTTTTTAAAAGAACGTGAAGCCGTTCGTTTTTAATATCCGGCGAAAGTTCTTTCAATTTTGCGGCGTTAGTACCTTCGCGTCTACTATAACAAAAACAATGTATTTGCGAAAATCCTACTTTATCCACTAAATCGAGCGTATCTGCAAAATCCGCGTCCGTTTCGGAAGGAAATCCTACGATGATATCGCTGGTTATAGCCGCATCGGGAAAATATTTACGAATAAGAGCAACTTTTTCAAAATACTGCGCTCTCGTATATTTTCTGTTCATTTTTTTAAGCACGGCGTCCGCTCCGCTCTGCAACGAAAGATGAAAATGCGGCGCGAAATCGTCGACTTGTTTTAAAGCGTTTAAAAGTTTTTCGTTTATAACGCCCACTTCGAGCGAACCTAAACGCAATCTCGACTTCGAATTTTTAACCGCGAGCATTAAATCAGCCAAATCTTTACCGTTATCGTTATACGACGATACGTCTATACCCGTTATAACCACTTCTTCCGCTTGCGAATTAAGTATTTCCGCCGCCGCCGATTCTAACGAACGCGACCTGCTTCGACCTCTTAAATATGGAATAATGCAATATGAACAAAAATTATTGCACCCGTCTTGAATTTTTACAAACGCACGCGTTTTTAAACTTTTTGCAGGCAGCAATTCGTCGTACTCTTTATCGAAATCGTCTACGAACACGCCTTCTTCTTCGAGCATAGGCAAAATCTTACCCTTTTGCCTTGCACCCGAAACGAGCGTTACGTTCTTTTTATCGGCAAACACTTGAGGATTTTTTTGCGACGCACAGCCACATACTATTATTTTTGCGTCAGGGTTGAGTTTTTGCGCTCTCGCGACGCATTGGCGAGATTTTTTTTCAGCCTCGCCCGTTACCGCGCAAGTATTTAAAATATATAAATCGGCGTACGTAAGTTCGTTAAAAACTTCGTACCCGAGTTTTGAAAGCCCTTCTATTAGAGAGCCGCTCTCGCAGTCGTTTACCTTGCACCCGAGCGTAAATACCACAGCCTTTTTCATTGCATTTCTCCGAGCGAAAACATAACTATCGCAGTGAGCGAAATCGCCGCCGTTTCGGCACGCAAAATGCGTTTTCCGAGCGTTATGCCGCTATACCCCAACGATTTTGCCGTTTCGAATTCTTCTTCGCTGAAACCGCCTTCGCTGCCTACTACTATCGCGCAAGAACCTTTTAACGCACTTAAATCTATATCGCTTTTATCAGCAAACTCGCAGGCGAAAATTTTATTTTCGCATTCAACGCTCTTTAACGCGTCGACAAATTCGTCAAAATACAAAACTTTCGGTGCGACGGCGCGAAGGCACTGCTTGGCAGCCTCTTTAGCCACTTTATTAAGTCTTTCGAGTTTATTTTCGTTCATATACGCCGAGCAAAATTTACTGCTGAACACCACTATTTCGCTTACGCCGAGTTCGGTTGCTTTTTGAACGATAAGTTCGGTTTTATCCCCTTTAAGTGCACCGCAAAGTAACGTTACAGGCGTTTTGCTCTCTTTATCGCCTATATTTTCTGAAATCACGCGGCAACAAATTTCTTTTTTACCGATAGAATTTATAACGGCGGTGTATTCTTTACCCGAATTGTCAAGTATCACTATCTCGTCTCCGACGTTTACGCGAAGAACGTTTTTTGCGTGCGAATATTCTTCGCCCGAAATTATGGTTTCAGGCATTATTTTATCAACGAAAAATCTTTTATGCGCCATAAACAAACCTGCTTTTTATGCGTATATTTTTTATAATCTTAATTTTTAACCTTTGCGCGACATTTTAAGAGCGAACCATTCGCCTTTTCTAAGCTGCTTTTCAAGCGTTAAACCCGTCTTTTCGTACGCTTTTATTACCTGTTCGAGTTTGCTCTCTATAATACCCGAAAGAATAAGCGTACCGCCTTGTTTTAAATTTTTAGGAATACTTTCGGATAACGCGCAAAGAATATCCGCGGTAATGTTTGCCGTCATAACGTCGCCTACGATATCCGCGTCGTCCAACAAATTCGAAAGAGCGACCGTAGTTTTATCCGCCGTTTCGTTTAACGCGCTGTTATGCTCGGCGCTGCGTACAGCAACCACGTCGATATCGGTAAGATACGCCTTTTCCGCGCCCAATTTGACGGCGGCAATGCCGAGTATTCCGCTGCCGCAACCTACGTCTATTACCGTGTCGCCGTCTTTTATCGCTTCTTGCAAAAGTTCTATGCACATAGAAGTAGTTTCGTGCTCGCCCGTTCCGAACGCCATATTCGAATCGAGTTTTATAACGTGCTCGTCCTTTTCGGGTTGATATTTAATCCATTCGGGACAAACGACGATTTTACCTATATGTATAGGACGGAAATGTTTTTTCCAAACGTCTATCCAATCGTCGCCGTCTATTTCGCGTCGCGTGGTTTCTAAAGAGCCGAGTTTAATAAAACCCTTTGCTCTTTCGGCGGTGTCGTTTATATCCGAAATAATGTTTTTAATGGTTTCGTCGGCAATTTCGACGGCTATAAAGCACTTTACCAAAACGTCCGAATTTTGAATTTCGGTAAGTTCGTCGTCCATATAATCCCAAAAAGTGCGCTTGTCGTTTTGTAACGCGATTATATCGTTCACGTCGCAAATGGTTACGCCGTAATTTGTGTAATTCCACATTATATCGGAAATAAGTTCGCTGCCTTCCGTCGTTGTATGCACGGTAAGTTCTATAAATTTCATAATTTTCTCCGAAAGTTAGTCGTTAAAGAGCCTAACCTAATCAAATTTTAACAAAACAGAATTTGCAAAAAATTCGCGTTTTTTACTTTAAAGACAAAGCCTTTACCATAACGGTAAAGGCCGACGTTTAATTTTCACAAAGCCTTAGTTTTTATACGGGTCTTTTCCGTACATTGCCTGTACATTGTCGCGGAACTGCTTCATTTTAGCGTATTGTTTAATTTCGACTTCGCTATCGAGTTGTTCTAAAAGTTTCTTTTGTTCTTTAGAAAGTTTAGAAGGCGTTTCGACCACGATGGTTATATATAAATTGCCCGTACCCACGCGAGTTTTAAGTCCCTTTCCTCTTACGCAGAACACCGCTCCGCTTTGAGTGCCTTCGGGTATGGGATACTCGAACGTTTCGTCAATCCCCGGAACTTTAACTTTGCCGCCGAGCGCCGCGGTTTTATAAGATATAGGCACTTCGACGTATAAATCTTTATCTTTTCTTTTAAATATTTTGTGAGGTTCGACCTTAAAAACGACTATTAAATCGCCGGGAACGCCGCCGTTTGCGGACGCATGACCGAATCCTTTTTTACGAATATACGAATTGGTGTCTGCGCCGGCAGGTATATTAAGCGTAACGACGGTTTCTTTTCGCGTATAGCCTTTACCCTTACAGTCGGGACAAAAATCGGTAATTTTTTTACCTGTTCCGCCGCACGCGTCGCACACCGCCATACGTATCGTTCTGCCGAAAAGGGTGTCTTGAGTGTAACGTACTTGACCGCTGCCACCGCACTTTTCGCAAGTTTTATAAGCAGTGCCGTTTTTTGCGCCCGTGCCCTTACACGAATTACAAGGCTCGTTCCTTACGTAACGAATTTCTTTTACGCAACCCTTTGCCGCGTCGAGAAAACTAAGAGTTACTTCTTTTGTAACGTCTTCGCCCTGAGTGTTTCGCGCAGCCGCGCCACCGCCGCCGAATCCGCTGAAAATATCGCTGAAAATATCTCCGAAACCGCCGAATCCGCCGAAATCGCCGGCACCGTTACCGCCGAATCCGCCCGCTCTTGCACCCGGGTGATCGAGTTCGTAATCGTAAGCCGCACGTTTTTGAGAGTTAGATAAAACTTCGTTAGCCTCGTTCAATTCTTTAAATTTAGCCGCAGCGCTTTCGTCGCCGGGATGAAGGTCGGGGTGGTACTGTTTAACGAGTTTTTTATACGCCGCCTTTATGTCGGCTTCGCTCGCCTTTCTGTCTACCCCCAAAATATCGTAATAATTTTTTTCTGCCATATGTTTTAATTCCTAAGCAACGCCGCAACGCATTCGATTTTAAGCGTTTTTTGCGACAAAGCCCTACCGAAAATTTAAGTATTTAAAATTTTACCACAAAACGCAATATTTGTACAGCGTATTGTAACGGTTATCAATACTAAAAAGCGCAGTAATGCCGTGAAATTATCACGGCATTAGCACCTTTTTGTTTTTAATTATATTTTGCAATCAGA
>CAYTNZ010000061.1:0-5892 GCA_964439285.1 uncultured Clostridia bacterium
GTACGTATGCAAATTGGCGTAGGGTGGTCGGGGCAGATAAGCATTCTGAATTGTTCGTTTGCCTTGTTTAAGCCTTCTACAAGCGTTTTAACGACAACGCTGTCTATTTGTTCTATAGAATAAACTTTATGCGCTATATCGCCCTGATGCCCGCATTCGTCGGGAGCTTCCATATGAATGTAAATTAAATCGAGTCCGTTTAAAAGTTCGCATAAAGCCGCGTCGGCTTTTCCTTTAAAGTTGGTATCGTAATTTCCGGTAGAGCCTTCGACCTCGATATTTTTCATACCTGCTAAAATTCCTATACCTTTTACAAGGTCAACTGCCGAAATTACGCCGCCTTTAACGCCGAATTTTTTTTCGAAATTTTCGAGTGCGGGTTTTGTGCCTTCTCCCCAAAACCAAACGGAGTTCGCGGGATTTTTACCGCGTGCGATTCTCGCTTTGTTTATAGGGTGGTCTTTTAAAAGTTCGTTCGAGCGTTTCATTAAATTATAAAGCACGTCCGCCATAGGACCTTTAGGTAAATGTTCTTTTACCGGTTTATTAGTAATATCGTGCGGCGGAGTTAAATCGTTACCCGTTACGCCTTTATCGATAACAAGACAATGTCTGTAACTAACCCCGTTGTATAGCGAAATTTTATCGTTGTCGAAATACGCTTTTAAATAGTCGATTAATTCTTTTGCTTCTTGCGAAGAAATTTCGCCTGCACTGTAATCGAGCATTTTTTTATCTTCGTAATTGTCTTCGTCGGATACGGTAACGAGATTGCAACGCATCGTAACGTCGGTATCTTTAAGATTTATTCCGATAGATACGGCTTCCAACGGCGACCTTCCCGAATACGAATTGCGAACGTCGTAACCTAAAACCGAAAGATTTGCAACGTCGCTCCCCGGTTTAAAACCGTCGGGAACGGTTTTACACGTTCCTACTTCCGAAAAGGGTGCCAACCCGTCGATATACGTTTTTTTTGCGTATTCTAACGGCGTTTTATCGTTAAGTTCGGCAAGTTTTCTGTCTGCCATTCCGTCGCCCAAAACAACTATATATTTCATAATTAACCTCTATTTTTTACAAAGATTCCAATCAATCGGCTCTATGCCGTTTTCTATAAGATACTTATTCGTTTTAGAAAAATGTTTGCATCCGAAAAATCCGTTATACGCCGAAAGGGGCGAGGGGTGCGCACACTCTAAAATTAAATGTTTCGAAGCGTCTATAAGCGGCTTTTTAGACCGCGCATTGCCGCCCCAAAGAATAAATACGACGTGTTCGCGTTTGTCGCTTATAAGTTTAATTACACTGTCTGTAAACCAAGTCCAACCGCAATTTTTATGCGAATTAGCCTGATGCGCTCTTACCGTAAGCGCGGTGTTAAGCAAAAGCACTCCGCTTTTCGCCCAAGAAGTTAAATCGCCGCATTCTGGAATTTCGCAACCTAAGTCGCTTTTAAGTTCTTTAAAAATATTTATAAGAGAGGGCGGTGGCTCTATTCCTTCTTTAACCGAAAAACAAAGCCCGTGAGCCTGATTAACGTTATGGTAAGGGTCCTGACCGAGCAAAACTACTTTAACGTCGTTAAAAGGCGTGTACTTAAAACAATTATAAATGTCGTACATATCGGGATAAATTACGTGATTTGTATATTCTTCTTTTAAAAAGTTGCGAATTTTTAAATAGTTTTCGCTGTTAAACAAATCTTTTAACTGTTCGTCCCAACCGCCGCCTAAATTAATCATGACGTTTAACCTCCGAAAGCACTTTTAAATATTCGGCGCATTCGCATTTTGCATCCGCCAAATCGTGCTCGAGATAATTTCCGCATTCTGCTTTTTTGTTTCCGGGGATTTCTTCGGCTGCCGCGCCGAGTGCGAATACTCGCAAAAGTTCGTCTAAAACGGTGTTAAAATTCAAATTTACGGTTAAAAGATAAAAACCCGTTCTGCAACCCATAGGTCCGAAATAGATAATATCATCTTTATACGCGCCGTTTCTAAGAAAAGTTGCTATTAAGTGCTCGATTGTATGGCACGCCTTGGGCGAAATGTAATCGCCGCCGTTCGGCTTTTTAAATCTTAAATCGAAAGTGGTAACGCCTTGTTGCAAAGTAGAAACGTATAAACCCGTTTTTAAAGTATCGTGATTTTTTTTGAAAGACGGAATTTTTTCCATTACATTACACCGTCCAAAATTATTTTAAAAGAATTTGACAAAGCGGCGAGCGCTTTTGTAAGATTGTTTTTGTATTGCTGAACGCAGTCAGAGCCGACAACGTCGGAAATTGATTTTACCATATACAAAGGAACTTTGTTGGCTATCGCCGTTTGGGCGATGGCGCCGCCTTCCATATCGCGAATATCTGCGCAAAGGTTTTTTAAAATTGTTAAATCTTCGATATTATTGTTAAACCTGTCGCCCGTTGCAAGAGTAGCCAAAGGAAACCCTTTTGTCGATTTTATCTCTAAATAGGGCGTATCGTATTCGTTAAGCGTTCCTATCGTAGTGCCGTTAACCTCGCATAAGTCGAAATCGTATTGAACGGCGCGGTTTATCGAGTAAATACTGCCTATAGACATCGATTTATTTATTCCGCCTGCAACGCCGATATTTAAAATAACGTCGGCGCCGAGTTTGTCTATGGAAAGTTGCGTAGCCGTTGCCGCGTTTACTTTACCCACGCCGCAAACGACAAGATTAAATTCTTTGCCGAAAGCGGTTAAATTATAAACTTTTTTTCCGCCGAGAGAAAAAGATTTTTGTACCGAACTTACGCAAAGCAGAGCGCCGGCTTCGCTTTGCATTGCCGTTATAACCGTTAACATAATCGTCCTTTTTTCAAGTTTGGTTTAGATATAAAAAATATATATCGTAAGCGTGTACCTTGTTTTATTCTTATTTAATAATTGTATCAAAATTCGAAAAATTTTGCAATTATATGAATAGGAAAATACCGCATTGTTAATAATAAACCTATAATTTTTGCGGAGGTAAATATGAATCCATTCAAGGAAACGTACAAAAGCATAGATAAAATTTTTAAAACGTGGAAAAGTATAAACGTAAAGCCTTACGATAAAAACGACGTAGATCCGTATACGCGTGTTCGTATAATACTGATGAACGGTACGGAGTTCGAGGCGATTTGGAATACTCATCGATTTAACAGGCATTGTTTAAATAACGACGTAAGGCGCGCTATGGCTATGATACGCCGAAGCGAACAGCAACAGCAAAAGCGAATCGCAAATTTAAAACCGCGAAACGAAAGCATTTTAGAACACACGCTCGGTTACGAACAACTTGCGGTCGATTTGACCGCGATTTTGGCGCAACGCGAAAAAAATCCTTACGTTAAACAACAACTCGATTTTGCGCTTTTAGAAGATTTCGACCATTTGTATCGTTATAGCAATCTTCTCGATTTAGAAAAGGGCATAAACGCAGATACTGTAATCGGTAACTATACCGAGGTTATGCCGGGGCGTCCTACGGTTTCTGAATACAGACATCCTTACGACGACGTCGATTTTTATATCAATAACTATTTGAGCGACCCCGTAACGAGATTGAATGCTTCGATTATTACCGCTGCCGAGCAGCAAACGATGAATTATTATTTGAACGTTGCAAATTTATACGAGAGCGAACAAGGCAGAAAGTTATATGCCGAGATTGCGATGATAGAAGAACAACACGTAACCGGTTACGGCTCGCTTTTAGACCCTTCGGTAAATATGTACGAATGTATGGTTATGCACGAATATACCGAAGCGTATCTTTATTGGTCGTGCTATAACGATGAAACGGACGCTCGTATTAAAGATATTTGGCTTATGCATTTCGAAGAAGAACTTTCGCATCTTCATTGTGCAACGCAACTTTTGACTAAGTATTGCGGAAAGGTTTGGCAACAACTTTTTCCCGAAGGCGGAGATTTTCCCGAGCCGATTATGTTCAAACCGCAAAAGGAATACGTGCGTAAAGTGCTTAAAACGGTACGCTTGACGGGTGATTTAGAAGACTTTGTATACGTTGACGAACTCGACGATAAATTCAGATTCTTTTCGTACAATAAAGGAACGATGGGGTCTGCCGATGCCATGGCGAGCCATACCGTAATAGAAAAACACGTTATAAAGCATGGTAAAGATTTTAGATTGCAAGATAAAACGCATCCTGTAGAGGCGTTGTCTTCGCGAACCGAAGATAATACTGAAACGGGTAGGATTAAAGGAAAATAAATAAAAAAATCTAAAAATATTTAAATTTTAAACCCGCCGAACGCGTAAATTATATGTTTTTAACAATGCGCTCTCGGTGGGTTTTACTTTACTTATAATTGCCGTTATGATATACTAATATAGAAAAGTATAAATTTTGTTCACGAAAATTCTTTAAAAGAGATAAAGAATTTTGCGTGAGTTTTAGAAAACCCCCTTTGTTCGCCGAAAAATTCGGCTCGGCAAACGGGCTGGTTCTTGTATTATAATAAGGATTTTAAGTCTTTTATTTTGCGACAAAATTCTTGTAAAACCTATAATTTTACTGCAAAAACGAAAATTTTTGCAAATCATTATTGAAATACGGCGAAGTAATAAATTCTTGTATTACAACATAAGAGCATAAGTATGAATTATTTGTTTTTCGATATCGAGTGCGCCTGCGTTTATAAAGAAGTGGCGAAAATTTGCGCATTCGGATATTGTCTTTGCGACGAAAAATTTAATATAATAAAAAAGGAAGATATTTTAATAAATCCTAACGGAAAGTTCCATTTAACCGCTCACGGCGGCGACGGAATTGTTTTACCGTACGATTACGACGAGTTTAAAAAACATCCCGATTTTGCGTCTTTTTACGACGAGATTAAAAATCTTTTAGAAGATAAAAACAATTTGTCAATCGGGCACGCCGCCGTAAACGACGTAAGATATTTAAATCTCGAAACAAAGCGTTATAAATTGCCGTCGTTTAACTTTCGATTTTTCGATACTCAAATAATATATATGACTATGAGTAAAACTTTCGACAGACAAGCGGGATTAGATAAACTTACCGAACTTTTCAAAATAGAATTTAAAGCGCATTGTGCCGCAGACGACGCTTACGCTACTATGAGAGTCGCGCAAGCGATGTGCGAAGAAAATAATTGTTCGCTTTTAGAACTTTTAAAAAAATACGAAATTAATTTTGGAGAAATAAAAGACTACAATTTTAAAAACTGTTCGTCGAAAGAAAGTGAAGAATATCACGCTAAAAGGGCAAAAGAAAAGGAAAAACGCGAAGAGATACGCGCCGATTTCAATAACTTCGTATGCCGTAGCAAAATACGTTCCGAAACGAGAGAATTATACGGCGTTCGTTACAATTTTGCTCGCAGTATAGAAGAAAATTTGTCCCTTTCTAAACGTCTTATAAAAGAAATTTGGCGGCGCGGCGGCAGGTATTCGTTAAGACTAAACGGTGCGACCATTTACATAAGCGATTCTAACGACGAAAATGTGCGCGCGCTTGCGGCGAAAAAGATGCAAGAAGAAGGTTTAATTAAAATAATCGATTTGCAAACTTTATATACTACGCTGGGGTTAGAGTAATGATTCCTGAAAAATATATCGAAAGAATGCGCGAGCAACTTACCGATTACGAAAAATACGCGGCGATTTTAAATAAAGGGCCTTACAAAGCAGTACGAGTTAATACGTTGAAAATAACCGCGGCGGAATTTGAAAAGATTGCGCCGTTTTCGCTTTTAGAACAGGTCGCGTGGGAAAGTAACGGTTATTATATCGACGAAGAAAAACCCGGAAAATCCGCTTTGCACGATGCGGGTTTGTTTTACGTTCAAGAACCGAGCGCGATGAGCGCCGTTCCGTTCGCCGCAGTGAC
>CAYTNZ010000062.1:0-5878 GCA_964439285.1 uncultured Clostridia bacterium
AAAAGTAGTGCTTTGGTAAACGGGAATTTGTCTGGGTTCACCGTTTTTAGGCGTATATCCGCCTTGTACGCAAATTGTTTCGATTTTTTTATTAGGCATAATTGTTTTCTCCTTTATAGTAATTTATTCAATCGAAATAATATTCGGTTAAGAATACCTTTTTGTTTGTTAATTTAATCTTTTTATTCTATTACGACGGTGTCGATTGTTTTTGAAATATACGACGTTAAGTACTTAAATAAGTTACCTGACTTTTATAATAAATATTATATCACTTAACCCGCTATAACAAAAAGCGTTTTACACCACATAATTTAAAACTCGATAAAAAAATTTTTTATAGTTTTTAGCCATAAACTTTACGTTTATTTATACTGTTTTATTTCGCGTTCTTTTTCGCGTATCAAATCTTTTTCTTGTAAAGATTTTTTCTTGTCGTATGTGTGTTTACCTTTACAAAGTGCCACTTCTACTTTAACGAGCGCTTGCGAAAAATAAATTTTTAAAGGCACTAAAGTATAACCTTTTTCGTTTACTTTGCCCACTATTTTCGCTATTTCGCTTTTATGAAGAAGAAGTTTTCTATCTCTTCTCGACTCGCGCGTGTTAAACGCTCCGCTTTTATCGTATACGGCGATATGCATATTTTTTAACATTACTTCGCCGTTTCGAATAAAGCAAAAAGCATCCGAAAGATTACAGTTGTTGTTTCTGAGCGATTTTACTTCGCTCCCTTCTAAGATTATACCGGCTTCGTACTTATCTTCGATAAAATACTCGAACGACGCGGATTTATTTACTGATATTATCTTCATATCGTTTACCATTATAACACAAAAATCAAAAGTTTCAAAATATTAGAAACTACGTAACGCTGATTTACCGAAAAACGACAAATCGAGTACGCCATAGAAAACGCTCGCTTTTTTCAAAAAGTTGCAACGCTTTAATTTTCAACCAACAAAAACTCGCATTTGCGAGAGCCTATATCGGCGTTCGCCACTTTTATTTTTACGCTATCGCCTATTTTAAACGAATTGGAAAAGCCTTTAAGCAAAAATCTCTGCTCTATAAAAGTATAGTCGTCTTCGGGCAAATTTTCTATTCGAATAAGCCCTTCTATCGTATTGTTAAGTTCCGCAAAAATACCGAACGACGTAACGCCCGAAATTACCGCGTCGAACTCCTCGCCGATATGTTCGCGCATAAACCAAGTTTTATACAATTCGTCAACGTCGCGTTCCGCCTCGTCCGCTTTACGCTCGTTTTCGGAACAGTTAAGCGACGCACTCGACACGAACGAAGAAAAACTTTTTTGAATTTCGTCTAATTTACCATCTAAAACGTTTTTTATTATTCTGTGAATAAGAAGGTCTGGATATCTTCGTATCGGCGACGTAAAGTGGCAATAACAAGCCGACGCCAAGCCGAAATGTCCGCTGTTTTCGGCACTGTATCTTGCCTTTGACATCGAGCGCAACATCACCCTGTTTACGACGTGAAAAAGAGGCTGCCCTTCTAACTTATCTAAAATTTTACCGTACTCGCCCGAGCGCACGTTTTCGGCGTGAAAAACGGCTTTTATTCCCAATTCGTTTAAATACGCTTTAAAACTCGCCGCCTTTTCTTCGCTCGGTTTTTCGTGAACGCGATAAACGAAAGGCATTTCGAAATTCGACATAAACTCGGCAACGGTTTCGTTTGCCAAAATCATAAATTCTTCTATAATTTTATGAGCGATGGTACGTTCGTACTGTTCTATGGCGATTTTTTCGTTTTTTAAGGTTATCGCCGCTTCTTTTACGTCAAGGTCGATACTGCCGCGCGATTTACGTTTTTTAATAAGAATTTCTGCCAATTCGCGCATTTCGTAAAGCATCGGAACTATATGCTCGTACTTTTTAGCAAGTTCTTTATCGCCTTCTAAAATTTTAGAAACGTTTTTATAAGTCATTCGAGCGGACGAACGTATAACGCCCGCCGCTATTTCGCTGTCTTTAACCCTACCTTTATTATCTATTTTCATTAAACACGAGAGAGTGTATCTGTCTTCGCCCTCGTTTAAAGAACATATCCCGTTCGAAAGTTGTTTAGGCAACATCGGTAAAACCCTGTCGGGAAAATACACGCTCGTGCCTCTTTTATACGCTTCGGAATCTAAAGCCAAGCCGCGTTTAACGTAATGAGTAACGTCGGCTATATGAACGCCGAGAAAATATCCGTTGCCGTCTTTTACTACTTCGACGGCATCGTCGTAATCTCGCGAGTCGTCGCCGTCGATGGTAATTATAAGTCTGTCGCGAAAGTCGCGCCTTTTACCTACCACAACGGGTTCAAGGCTTACTTTTTCCGCCTCGGCTATAACTTTTTTCGAAAAATCAGTTGCAAGATTTTTCGCTCGTATTATGGCGTCTTCTTCGCAAAAAAGCGTTCCGCTGTCGCCGAGAATTTCTATTACTTCGCCTATGGGATAACCGTCTTGATAATCTATGATTTTTACCACGACCTTTTCGCCGCTATATGCCTTGATTTTGCCGTTTACCACGCTTATTTCGGTAAAATATTTGCGCTCGTCCGAAGTTACGAAACCGCGTTTTTTCTCGCGATAATACGTTCCTACAATTTCGTCATACCCTCTTTTAATTATAGAATAAACTTCGCCCTCGTCGCCTTTTTCTCCGCCTATAAGTTTCGCGAAAACGGTATCTCCGTGTTGTGCGCCGTGCAAACTCCTGTGGGGAATAAACCAATCTTCGCCGTCTTCTCGAATAAAAAACGCAAATCCCCTTTCATTGCCGCGCAAAGTGCCTTTTTTTAAATTTAGCGTTTTAGGTAAAACGTAACGAAATTTTTCGTCTTTTACTATTTCGCCTTCTTCTTCCAACCTTTTAAGCGCCGAAAAAACGGCGTCTTTTTCCGTTTTTTGAGTAATACCCAAAAGTCTTATAATTTCACGTGCGGTTTTATAAGTAAACTCGCCCGTTTGAAATTTTTCGTTTAAAATATCTATTGCAGTCATTATATTCCTCAATATAAAAAGTTATAAACTTTATTTACAAAGTGCGATAACTTCGCCGCCGACTAAAAATTTCGATTTTTATATAATTTTGTCAAAAAAAAGACGGCTACTTATACAAAATAGCCGCCTTGTAATATTTTTTAGGATTAAACGCCCCAAATGCCGTCTAACTGCAATATAAAGAAGATTACTGCCATAAGTGTAAGAACAACTAATGAAATAACCGTCCATTTCTTCATTTTGCTTTCAAACGATTTAGATTTGTTTTTACCGAAAAACGTTTCGCTCGAACCGCCCAACGCGTCGATACCGGTTGAGTTTCCGGGTTGGAACAAAACTACGATTATTGCAAACACTGCACATACGAGCATTAATAACAATAAAACAAGACAAATTATTCTGTATACGGTGTAAATGGTATCGTCTGCCATAGGAGCAAGCAACGCCATCATCGGCATCATTCTCGACATCTTTTATCACTCCAAATATATTTATTACATTAAATGCTTTGTTATTATAACATATTCGCAAATAATTTACAACCGATTTTACACTCGTTTATATAAAAATCTTTTATAATTCGCTTATTTTTTGTTTATAAAAGCAAAAAATTGCGAGCGTGGCATATTGCCGCGCTCGCAATTTTTAAATTTTTCTATACTTTTATTGATTTAACAACGCGTTTTAGCGTTTTATCAACGATTTACCCGTCATTTCGGCAGGTACTTCAACGCCCATAACGTCAAGAAGCGTAGGCGCTAAATCGGCTAAAATACCATCGCGCAATTCTACGTTTTTATATTCGTTGCTTACAAGAACCACGGGTACGGGATTGGTCGTATGCGCGGTAAAAGGCGAATCGTCTTCCGCTATCATTTTATCGGCATTACCGTGGTCTGCCGTAAGCAATGCGCCGCCACCCATTTCTAAAATTTTAGAAAGAACCTTATCGACGCAACTATCTACCGTTTCGACCGCTTTTTCCGCCGCTTCGATAACGCCCGTATGACCTACCATATCGCAATTCGCAAAGTTTAAAATCATAACGTCGTATTTGCCGGTAGACAATTCTTCAATCGCCTTTTCGGTAACTTCTATCGCGCTCATTTCGGGTTTTAAATCGTAAGTTGCAACCTTGGGAGAAGGTATTAACACTCGCGACTCGCCGCTATTAGGCGCTTCGACTCCGCCGTTAAAGAAAAACGTTACGTGCGCATACTTTTCCGTTTCGGCTATACGAAGTTGCGTTAAACCCTTTTTAGCGAGATATTCGCCCAAAGTATTATCAAGACTTTGAGGTTTAAACGCGATTTTTACATCTTTAAAAGTTGCGTCGTATTGAGTAAAGCATACGTAATACGGTTGCAAAAATCCTGTTTTTCTTTCGAAACCGTCAAAATCTTCTTGCGAAAAAGCACGGGTTATCTCTCTTGCTCTATCGGGGCGGAAATTAAAGAAAATAATACTGTCGCCCTTTTCGACAAGAGCAACGGGTTTACCGTTTTCAATTACGTTGGTAGGCAAAACGAATTCGTCGGTAACGTCGTTTTTATAACTTTCTTCTACCGCTTCGGCTGCGTTATTCGCTTGAATACCGTTGCCGAGAGTTAACATATCGTATGCTTTTACAACGCGTTCCCATCTGTTATCTCTGTCCATTGCGTAATATCTTCCGCAAACCGACGCGATTTTACCGAAAGAAAGTTTATCCATTTCAGCCTGCAACGCGCGTAAAAAGCCTGCGCCCGACGTAGGAGAAACGTCTCTGCCGTCCATAAAACAATGAACGTACGCATTATCGAGTCCCTTTTCTTTGCACATTTTTAACAATGCGTAAAGATGGGTATTATGGCTGTGAACGCCGCCGTCGGACATAAGTCCCCAAATATGCAATTTTTTACCGTTGTTTTTTGCGTTTTCGATTGCGCCTAAAAACGCCGGATTTTCAAAAAACTCGCCGTCTTGAATTTCTTTGGTAATTTTGGTAAGTTCTTGATAAACCACGCGTCCCGCACCGATATTTAAATGTCCTACTTCGGAATTTCCCATTTGACCGTCGGGAAGTCCTACGCTCATACCGCTCGCGCCGAGCATTGCCGAAGGATATTCGTTAATATATCTTTTTACGTTAACGCTGCCTTGCATTTCGATAGCGTTGCCGTACGTATCTTTACTTAATCCGTAACCGTCCATAATAATAATAGCATAAGGTTTTTTCATATTTATACCTCTAAAAATTTCGTTCAATAAATATTATATACCAAAGTGCAAATTTTAGCAATAAAATTAATTGCACTGTAAAATTTATTTTAAAATACCGCAAATTGCCGTATGACTTTTTTGTGCTTTTCGGTTTAAAATATAACCGCCGTTTAAAATATTAGCCGTTTTTGCCGATATTTATGCCGTGTTTTTCTAAATCTACCGTTACGTACTCTTTAAATTTCGAAATATAATTCCAATTTTCGATATCCAAATATTTTTCTAATTCTTCAAACGACACGTCTTCGATTTTGCTCGACAAAGGTATTTTGTCGTTGTTTTCTATTTTATCCGACACAATACCTACTATTAAATCTTTTGCCATAAACCTTGCTTCTTCTATTGTACCGCCACCGGTTGCGGTTTTTAAATCTGGAATAAAAACGGAATAACCGCCGTCTTTTTCTTCGTAAAACAAAACAGGATAACTCACTTTCATAATTTTCCTACCCCCCTACACGTTTACAAACCGAGTTTTATTCGAACTCGGTCTGTTTTATATATATTTCGATAACGATTATATAAAAAAGAACTTGAATTGTTGGGGTGCACCCCAAAAGTTGGACAAAAAATTTAATATTTATATTGCTACGTTTT